>JBPYEE010000001.1:0-4271 GCA_051985095.1 Vicinamibacterales bacterium
ACGTAGAACGCGCTGTCAAGGCAGATGGCGGGTTGTTGTACGGCGGAGACGCGAACCTGACGCGCTTCTTCGGCCACGGCGGCAAGCTGCTCATGTATCACGGCTGGGCGGACGCGCTCGTGACGCCCGACACGAGCCTGATCATGTACAAGCGGATCAGTGACGCCGTCGGACCGGCGGCGGCCCGCTCGCTCGCGCTCTTCATGGTGCCAGGTATGGGCCACTGCCAGGGAGGGCCGGGTCCGGACGTATTCGACAAGGTCGCCGCGCTTGACGAGTGGGTCGCCTCCGGCACGAAGCCGCAATCGGTGGTTGCCTCCCACATGACGGGAACCGTCGTCGATCGAACGCGTCCCGTGTGTGCGTATCCGGCGACTGCGCACTACATTGGCAGCGGCAGCACCGACGACGCGCGAAATTTTCGCTGCCAGGCGCCGTAAGCGTGGCTCGCACGGGCGCCGGGAGCCGGCTGTCTCGAGGCCACAAAGCCCGTCGACAGTTCGCGAGGTACGCAGGAGAGCGCCGAACAACCGGAGACGTGGTACGCTGCCCCGGTACGAGCGGAGATCACACGCGATCTCCTGCATGCACGGAGTGTCTTATGGTTTCACTGCGCGATCGACTGCGCGCGCCGCGGTGGGTCGGCCCAACGGTACTGCTTCTGGCCGTCTCAGCGCAGGCCGCCACGTCTCAAGAAGATCGTGTCGCGGTCCGCACCGTGCCGGCGCCGAACCAAGTGGTGCAAATGCGGGCGAGCCACGACATTACGATGAACGTCGAGGGTCCGCCAGGACTCCCGGTGAGCGGAGCCATCGTCAGTACCACGACAATGGCCGGCACGATGAAGGTCGGGGGCCGGAACGCGCAGGGTGACACGGAGGCGGAATACACCCTCGACACCTTCAACATCGAAGGCAGCTTCAACGGCGCACCGCTCCCCACGAGAAACGTCGCGCGCGATCTCGTTGGCCAGGCGGTGTCGATCAAGTTCGACGACGCCGACAACATCGTCGACGTCAAGTCAAGTAATCCGACTCTACGATCGTTGCTGTTGGCGGGGTTCTTCAGCTTCCCGAAAGTCACGCTCGCCATCGGCGAGAGCACCACGGTTCGCAACCAGATGCCGCTTCCGCTGCCGGCTGGCCTGTCGCCCGCATTGAACGCGACGCTCGAGAGCACCTATACGCTGCAGTCGATCGCGCGCGAACCCGCTGGCCGGATCGCACATTTCGGGGTCACCACTGCAGGAGGCATGGCGCAGGACCCGGCGTCGCCCGTCTCGATAACGGTCACCATCACTGGCAGCGGGACGATGGACGTGAACCTGGACGCCGGGTACGTCAGCCGCAGCGAGATGACCTCGACGGTTGATGCCACGGTGCAACCGCCCGCTGGCGCCGCCTCCGAGCCACTCACCGTGAAGATGCATGGCACGATGAAGATGACAGGCCAGGCGGACGGCGTGCGCTGAACACGCCGTCAGCGCGGCGCACGAACTTGACGGTCGATACGCCGCTCCGCGACAGCATTTCGCAGATGACATTGCCGCAGCGAGGGGCAGCCGCGCATGCCTGATCGAAAATCAGCGGCCCGTCGCGTGGCGTCACTGGTTTCCAGCGAACACAAGGATCACCACCTCCTGTCGTGGCCGCCGATCAGGACACCTCGTTCGCAAGTTCGAGAACGTCGGCTGTCGCGGTGTCGTGACAGAGGTCCCGCGCGACGCGTTTCCCCTGTCGCAGTCCGCTCGACGCACCACGCGACACCACTGCCAAGGGCGCCCACGAGCGCAGCATATCCGAGCGGGATCAGCAGATAGACCAACAGACTGACAAAGATGACCGCGCTGGCGGACCGAGACGTATCAGGCTCGGAGTGATCACACGGCGCCGCCGAACAGAGCTTCAAAACCCATAAGACCGCTGCGTGCGGCCGCGAGCACGCCCGTCCGGATCCAACGTGCCCGGTGTAAGCCGCGAGTGTCGAAGGTCGGCGATCCTGATCGCGCCGGTGTTCGACTCAAGCGGCCTTTCACGCGGTGCAGGAGCTGCCATGCGTCTGAGCAGGTGTCGGACTCAGCCTCGGAACCATCCGCACGCGTCAAGCAGTGTCGAGCCACCGTTCGAGGCTCGTGCGTGGCAATCTCGTTTCGACCTCCCGCGGGTTGCCACTCTCCTCTCAACCGCCGGGGGAATGGTTTATCCGCAGCAGATAGGACCGCTTCAACCGCGTCGTTGCCGCCGCCTCCGGTGAAAGACTGGCCCGAATCATGCTCTCTCCTGGAAGTGAGGTGGAATGTGGCACGTCCCAGCTGAACGTCGCTTCCCAGCGGACTTCGTTCAGCACGTCTGATTCGTGCGTGAAGAACAGCTCGAAGCGCCGGGGCGGCTACGCAATCCACCGTGAGGACGATCATGAGAGCGGCCAAGTCACTCCCTCGATCCTTCGAAGCGAGTGTTTGACATGCGAGCGGTCCTCCGGTTATTCCTCGTGCTGGCTGCGGTCGCCCCCTTCGCGGAATGCACCAGATCGACCGCGCCCGGATCGGCTGATACTCGCAACATCTACACGGCTGACCGCGCCGGCAATCTGAGCGCCGTCGTGCGCGCTTTCCCCGAACGCGTGTATGTGCCGAACAGCGGCCTGAACACCGTCGACGTGATCGATCCACACACCTTCACGATCGTGGAACGCATCCCAGTCGGCAGGCAGCCGCAACACGTCACGCCGTCGTACGACCTGAAGACGTTATGGGTGCTGAATGACCTCGGGGACAGTCTGACGCGGATCGACCCGGCAACCGCGACCAAGCTGGAGACCGTCAACGTGAAGGATCCGTACAACATGTACTACACGCCGGACGGCCGGTATGCGATCGTCGTGGCCGAGCGCACGCATCGACTCGACTTTCGCGACGCACAGACGATGACACTGGTTGATTCGGTGCCGGTGCCCTGCCGGGGCGTCGATCACCTCGACTTCTCCGCCGACGGCAGCTTTCTCATCGCCTCCTGTGAGTTCTCCGGCGACCTCGTCAAGATGGACGTCTCTAAGCACCAGGTTCTGGGCACTTTGAGGCTTCCTGGCGACGCAATGCCGCAAGACGTCCGGCTCGCGCCAAACGGCGACATCTTCTATGTTGCGGACATGACCGCCGACGGTGTGTTCGAGATCGACGGCCAGGCTTTCAAGACGGTCGGCTTCATCCATACCGGGAAGGGTGCGCATGGGCTGTACTTCAGCCGCGATTCGAAGTGGCTGTACGTTTCCAACCGCGGTGAGGGGACGGTGGCGCTCATCGACGTGCGAACCCGAACGCTCGCGACCAAGTGGACGATTCCGGGTGGCGGCAGTCCCGACATGGGCGGGGTGTCCGCAGACGGCAAGGTCCTCTGGCTGTCAGGGCGCTACGATGCGGAGGTGTACGCGTTCGACACCTCCAACGGCCACTTGCTCGCCCGCATTCCCGTCGGGAAGGGGCCGCACGGCCTGTGTGTCTATCCGCAGCCGGGGCGCTATTCGCTCGGACACACCGGAACCCTGAGGTAGACCGACTGGGCCTCGGCGGAGACCGCGCCAGACTCTGGCCATCCCGGTGCAGCCTCACGCAAGGCGGTCGCGCGTCTCCGCTGTCCGCCATCGAGCTCTGAATTCCGCCGGCAGGGCGCCCCAGGCGCAGCCGCTGCCCGGAAGGTGCGGGTGCGGGCGCGGAACGCCTCCGGGGACACGGTGATGTCGGTGACCGCGCCCTCAGTGATAGCCGCGAGCGCGCGTCACCACGAGGACGCAGCGGGACTGTGATCGCGCTGCACTCAGACCTCGCGAATTGCGCGGACGCGGCGCGGGAAGTCCTTGTCGTCGTAGTGGTGCCGACCCGCGTCGGCGAAATCGATGTGGTACGCCATGTCGGCGGTGGCCTGCGTGGCGGTCCAATAGCTGATGTTATCCGGTGTTCCGGCATCGATAAAGTTACCGAGACCGGCCACCTTCAAGTTCCGATGCATCAGCGCGAGCTCCTCGCGCGACGGCAGGAACCAACCGCGGACGCCGTTGAGCGACAGGTTCGTGCAGAGGGCCGCCGCCGACGAGGGGTCGGCGCAGGCCGCGAGGATGTCGGCCGTGTTCTGTTTCCCGGCGCCCAGCGCCGGGCTGCGCGCGCCGGGAATGGCCCGTCTGAAACATCCCCACGGCGCCCCGGCGCTTTGATCAAACGGCGCCGCCTCGAGATACCGCCATCCGTCACGCGCGTAGTCCGGATTCTCGTAAAAGAT
>JBPYEE010000002.1:0-7852 GCA_051985095.1 Vicinamibacterales bacterium
CCGGACCGTAGGTCGCGAAGTAGTTGTTCAGATTCTGCGTGATGTCCTGGATTTCCTCGTTGTCCTGCAGCGCATACGACACGGTGAACTGGAAGCGGTTCGACAGCCGCTTGTCGAGGCGGAGCAGGAGCGCCTTGTACACGGAGCTCGCGCCCGCCCACCAGAAGTTGATCGGGCCCGAGGAGCATTCCGCCGCGGGGTCGTTGGCCTGCGCGATCGTGGTGCACGCCGGGATCACAGGGCCGCCGATGGCGTTGAAGCGGTTGAAGTCGACGCTCGCACCGAAAAAGCCTCCGGGCGTCTGGTTGAGGCCCTTGCGGTAGACGAAGTCGGCCTGCACGGCCAGGGTGTCGGTCAACTCGCGCTGCACGCCGACGTTGTAGTGATCGGCGTGCGCAGTCGGGAAATCCTTCGGATACAAGGCGCCGAGCGCATTGGCCTGCTTCGAGAGCAGGATCTGCGGCTGGTCGCCCGTGCCGGGGTATTTCGCGTTCTGCTGCGCCTCGAGTGTGGGCAGCAGCTTCAGAAAGGCGCCGTAGTTGAGCGCCAGCGAGTTGAGATACGCGGTGGTGAACGGTTGTCCCGTCAGCGGATTGGTGATCGCCGCGTTGCCGATGAACTGCCGGCCCGATCCGCCGAGGACGGCCCGCTCGCCGAGGCGCCACCACCCGAGCTGGGTGTCGTAGAAGATGCCGGCGCCGCCGCGAATGACGGTCGCGCGCTTCGTGTTGAGCGAATAGGCGAACCCCAGCGCCGGCGAAAAGTTCTTGTACTGCTTGTTGGGCGGCGTCAGATCACTGCCGTACAGCGGCGCGAGGTACGCCGGCCGCTGCAGGTCGTAGTTCAGGACGTTGTTTTCGAACTCCCAGCCGAGCCCGTAGTTCAGCGTGAAGTTCGAGCGGATCTTGAAGCTGTCCTGCGCGTACAGATGCACCCGGTTGTTGCCGCGCGCGTTCTCGACTTTGTACGACGGCTGGGCCGGGTCGCCGACGCCCATGATGAAGGTGACGACCGGCAGCTTCTGCAGATCGGTGAACGAATGGATCGTCTTGTCCGGCAGCCCGAACAGCGCCGGCAGGAACGGATTGATATTGGCGAGGAATTCGGGGGACAGCAGATACACGCGCGCGGGATCGAAGAAGCCCCAGTACCCGACGCCGTCGAAATGTTCGAATTCGCCGCCGAACTTGACCTGATGTTCGCCTTTGAGCCAGGTCATGTTGTCCGACACCGGAAACCGGTAGAGGTCACGCCCCTGCGGCGAGTTGAAGTTGTTCCCGAGCTGGAAGTTCACGGAGTTCAGCATGAAGATTTCCGGCCCGCCTTCGCCGATACAGTTGCCGTTCAGGTCGCCGCCGCACGCCGCCGGCGTGTTCCGATTCTTCCAGTACATGCGCGAGACGCGGAAGTCGTTCACCAGCGTGCTGCTCAGCACGCTCGTGATTCCCAGGAGCTCCTGATCCACTTTGTTTGTATTGGAGACGAAGTTCGACGGCGCGACCGGCGTCCCGAACGGTCCGCTGTTGGTGTTCCCGTCATAGGAGACACGGCCGAAGAGCGAGTGTTTCCCGCCGGGGTGGTAGTCGAGGCGCGCGCTGAATTGATTCGCATCGTACGGCGCGGGCGCCAGCGTCCCGAACCCGGCCACCGACGGCAGGTCCGGCTGCACGATGTACACGCCATTTTGCGCCGTGTGCTCGTAGTTGCCGAAGAAGAGCAGCTTGTCCTTCACGATCGGCCCGCCGAACACAACTCCACCCTGCTTGCGAGAGAAATCTGGATCGTTGGTGAGCGAGTTCCGCGCGAGACTCGGATACGCCGCCATGTTGTTGTTCCGGTCGTAGAGATAGCCGGCGCCATGCAGCTCGTTGGTCCCCGAGCGGGTCACGACGTTGATTGCACCAAAGGCGGTGATGCCGGTCGAGAGGTCGAAGTTCGCCGTCGAAATCTGGAACTCCTGAACGATTTCCTGCGAGAAGTTCTGCCCCGTCCCCCCCTCGACGGGGTTGCGGACGTTGCCACCGTCCACGGTGATCGCCGTGTGGGAGGCGGCGGCGCCGAGCACCGACACATTGAACTGTGCGTTGAACTGGGCGGGGTTGCCGAGGTTCACCGTGACACCGGGCTGCAGCTGGGCGAGGTTCAGGAAGCTGCGCCCGTTGAGCGGCAGATTGTCGATCTGCGATCGGCCGACCAGGCCTTGAACCTTGTTCGATTCGAGGTCGACCAGCGCCGCCGTGCCGGTCACGGTCACCGCTTCCTGCCGGGTGCTCACCTGCAGGCCGATCCGCACCGTCGTCGTCCGGCCGGTCGTCACCTCGACGGGCGTGACCGTCGGCTGGAAGCCGGCCAACTCGACGAGGACGTCGTACGACCCGGGCGCCAGCGATGGGACGGAAAAGGTGCCATCGGCGGCGGTCTCAACGACGCGCGTCGCATTGGTGTCGTGGTTTCGCACGGTGACGGACGCTTTCGGGAGAACTGCCGAGACTTGATCGGTGACCGTACCGGCGACTGTTCCCGTCGGCACTTGCGCGGCCGCCGATCCGGACAAAAGCGCGACGAGCATGCCGAGATAACCGAATCGATGCATTCTGCCCCTCCGCTGTCGAGTTGACGGGCGTGAGCATACAACTCCGTGACGGCGGGGGGAAGCGGAGAATGCACGGATGCGCACAGGCCGACCGACCGGTCGGTCGGCTTCCGAACTGGCGAACGGATGTCGCGTGCCGGGGGGAATGGGGCAGCCGCCCGTTCACCCCGGCCACCGGGGAGGATTACTTGACGGAAACTTTGACGAGCGCCGTGGTCCAGCAGCAGCCAAATCCGCCGCCGCCGTCGCCAGAGTAGTCGTTGGCCGTCAGATGCAGCACGTAGTCGCCGGGTGCGCTGAAGGTCACGTTGGCGGTCGAGCGGCCGCTGAAGCCTTCGCCGGACTGAAGCTTCTCGACCTCCGGACGCGCTTTGTCGAATTTCACGTCCGCGGGACCGCGGTACTCGGTCCACCGCAATGCGATCGGCTGGCGCGAAGCCGAGACCGGCGCGCTGGTGCCGCTCGTGTATTTCATGTCGTCAGTCACCCAGACCGGCAGCGGCAACGGCGTGCCGACCGTCGCGGTGCGCGCGGCCGCCGTCGTCATCATCGCGATCGGGCCCTGGACGGTCTTGCCGTTCTGCTCGAACCGAATGACCGGCGGCGTGTTCCCGACGGAGATTTCGGCAAATGGCGCCATCACGTAATCGGGATACAGACGCAGCGGAATGCTGGTTGTCTGCCCGTTGGCGGTGAGCGACCAGACGTACTTGTCGTCCGGCTTGAACTCACGCGGCGCGGGGACCGAGAACATGCCCCACTGCCGCCCGGCCAGGAAGTGCGTCGGCTGGCCGAAATCGGGACCGCCCGGATCGATATGGTTGTTGGGACCGATCGGAATATCGAGCTCCTGGCGCGAGTTGCGGTTGTAGTAGCCGATGAGGAACGCGCGGCTGCCGTCCGGATTGTAGTACCACCCTTCGAACGCGCCGGTGACACTGTCACCGGACCCACGCCGGGGCTCCGGAATCGCGATGCGCTGCGCAGACAAAAGAACGCCGCCAGCAAAGACGCTGGCGGCGCAAAGGAGCCCGATTCGGTTCACTGCTGCTTCTCGTTGTTGTTGTTGTCGTTGGTCGCTTTCGCCAGCTTCGCCTTGCGTTCCGCCTGAAGGGCCTTGTACTCCTCGTCGGTGAAGTACGTGACGTTCATCCAGGCGTGCGCCATTTCGTCGACCGTGCGGTCGCCGTAGCCCACCCATTGATCCGGATCGGGGTTGTTCTTGTTGCCCTTCGTGTTGTCGTACCACGCGGTCACGTGGATGACGGTCCCCTTCGGCAGCAGCGGCGCCGCATCGTCGTCATAGATGTAGTTCGTCATCCAGTTGAAGTTGAAATTGCCGACGTAGCTAATCACCTGCCGCGCGCCGTCGGGCAGGATCGCTTCGACTTCCATCGCCTTGCCGCGCAGGTGGAAATGCGGCTGGAAGTTCTCGATGAGCGCGTTCTCCTTCAGAACGGTGAAGCCCTCGGTCATCGCCATCGAGTTCGGCGGGATGTCGAGCATCTTCGAGCGATCGATGCCGGTGAAGCCGATGAGATAGCTGCGCTTCTTCGGCTCCTCGCCCTTCTTGTAGAACCAGATGCCGATCTCGGACCCGCCGGTGATCTCCTCGCCGACGGCGTGGATGTGTTGATCCCACGCGATCTTCTCGCCCGGGACGAGCAGCTTGCCGGTGCCGGGACGATAGAGGTCGTAGCCCTTGCCGATCGCCCATTCCATCAACTGCGGACGGCGGTTCACCAGATCGGCGTCATCGAAATTGCCGCGCGCCGGTCCCGTCGCCGTGCCCGTGTTGACGGCCTCCGGATCGTTGTTCAGGACGAGATACGCGATCGAGTGGTGCACGATCCGGCGCGCTTTGAGATTCGTCGGACGAATCTCCACCAGCTTCACCCACCGCGATTCGGTGAGCGGGATATCGGACATCGGCCGGAACCACACGTCCTGGTGCTCGGCCGGCATCGTGTAGTCCGCCGACCGCACGACGAGATCCGGTGGTCCGAAGCCATCGCGCACCGCTTTCCACTGGTTGTCGGTCACGAGCGGCTTGGGCGCCGGCATGTCCTTCGGATCGCCCTGCGGCGCCCCGGCGTCGACCCAGCGAACGATCGTGTCGATCTGATCGTCGCTCAGCGACATGTCGTTCTTGAACTTCTGAATGCCGACCGTCTTGTCGATGTGCCACGGTGGCATCTGCCGTGTGGAGACGCGCTCTTTGATGGAGCGGGCCCACGGCCGCGCCTCCTGGTAGGTGATGAGCGACATCGGCGCGATCGAATTCGGCTGATGGCACTCTTGGCACTTCGCCTGGAAAATCGGTGCGACGTCCTTGCTGAAGGTCACCGGTCTCGTAGTGTCAGCGGCGAGCGCGAGACCTGGCAGCACAACCGACGCCCCGAGGGCCAATACGCCTGTCCGGAGCGAACGAACGATCATGAGCGGCTCCTTTCTCTGGGGAATTTTAGCATCGTGCCGTGCATCCGACACATGAGATCTGTGGCCGGACCGGCCGCCTGAACGGCTCAAATTGTCACGGTTTGTCTACCCATGCTGAGGCCGCGACCCGGGCAGCTGCCTCGCGTGCGACCGCCCGATCGTGTGTCTCCATCCAGAACACGAACGGGTTCATCAGGTTGCACGCACCAGGAGCCCTCACTCGCTGCGCAGCGCCTGCATCACATCCACACGCGCCGCACGCGCGGCCGGCATGAGCGACGCCAACACGGCGGCCACGAGCAGCAGCAGCACGGCTGCGCTGATCGGGATGATGCCCGGCAGTTGCGTCTGCTGGATGAAGCTCGCGATGATCCGCGCGGCCGCCCAGCCGCCCGACGCGCCGACGAGAACGCCCAGCAGGGCCATGGCGGCGCCTTCGCCGACCACGGCTCTCAGAATCCGGCTCGGTTGCGATCCGACCGCGAGCCGGATGCCGAACTCGCGCGTGCGTCCGCTGACCGAGAACGCCAGGACGCCCGCCACGCCGACAATCGAGATGACCAGCGCGACGGCCGCGAAGCCGCCAAACACCACCGTGTTCAACCGATCCGCCGCCAGCACTTCCGCCTTCACGTCGTCGAGCGTCGCCGCGCGTTCGACCGGCTGTTCGTTCGACAGATCGCGGATCGTCTTGACGATCGTTGGCACCAGCGGATAGGGATCCGCCGCCGTGTGGAGGAACAGGCGTCCGCCGCCGAATTCCTGCTCGAGCGGGTGATACACCGTCATGACCGGCTTCGGATCGACCCGCTCATCGTCGACGTCCGGCACCACGCCGACGATCCGGCGCGGCTCGGAGCTGACGTCGATGAACTTCATGACGCCGTCGGTCCACATCAGGTGGCGATTGATCGGATCCTGCCCGGGGAAGAGGGTCTGGGCGACGTTCTCACTGATGATGACGACTTTCTCGGCCCGATTGTCATCCGCGCTGGTGAAGTCGCGGCCGGCGACCAGCGGCATGCCCAGTGTGGCGAAGTATCCGGGCGAGATCGTCCTGAAGTGGGCGCGTGGATCGTCGTCACCGTTCTGCTTCCTGAACCCTTCGACCGTGAACGAGAATCCAAAACTGAAATCCCCCGCATCGCGCCACGGCACCTGGTTGGCGCTCGCGACGGTGACGACCCCGGGCAGTGCCGCCACGCGCCGTTCCACTTCCCGGTAGAACAGACGAACCTGATCCGGCGTGCGGCCATACGACATGACCGGCACGTTGACGGCCAGCACGTTGTGCGTGCGGAATCCCGGATTGGTGGCCTGCAGCGCCATCAACGTCTTGAGCAACATGCCGGCGCCCGCGAGCAACACGAAGGACGCGGCGATCTGGACGACGGCGAACGCGCGGAGGCGGCGGCTGGTCGATCCGGTGATGCGCACGCCGCGGGCGGCGAGGCCCTGCGCCGTGTCAGACGAGGGCAGCCGCGGCACGAATGCGAGGAGCACCGCGGCGACGAGGGCCAGCGACACGCCCACCCACAGCACGCTGACGTCCAGGCTCAGATCGAGGGCGCGAACGGAGAACCGCGAGGCGTACCGCGCGAGCACGGCGACCATCGGCGGCGCGATGAGTCCGCCGACAATGGCACCGGTGCCGCACAGCACGAGGCTCTCGGCGAGCAGCGTGCGCCGCAGCGTCGCGCGATCGGCGCCGAGCGCCGCGCGGACGGCCAGCTCCGATTCGCGGCGCACCGTGCGCGCCAGGATGAGGTTCGCGACGTTCGACACCGCGATGATGAAGATCAGTCCCGACGCCGCGAGCAGCACGAGCAGGATCGACCGCGCACGCGACGTGATCTGATCGCGGAGCAGCACGGCGCCAATTCGGGGGTTCCCGAGCTTTGCATACGCGTCGGGATGTTCCGCGACCATCGCCCGGTGCACCGTGCTCAGCTCCGCGCGCGCCGCGTCAAGGGTCGCCTGCGGGGCGAGTCGGCCAAAGAGCTCCGTCATCCGATGCACGCGCCCCGTGACCATCGTGGCCGACAGGTGATGCGGGCTCGTGACGACGTTCGCGATCAGTTCGGTTTCCGACGGATACGGCACCGAGGGCTCCAGGACCCCGACGATCGTTGCCGGGCGAGTGCCGAGGCGCACCGTTTTGCCGATGACCGTCGGGTCGCCGTGCAGGCCGGTCGTCCAGAAGCGATAGGTCAGCACCGCCGCGCCCGCCGCACGCGGCCCGTCGTCGCGGTCGTTCAGCAGGCGCCCGAGCACCGGATGCAGACCCATCACCTCGAAGTACGACCCGTTGACGACGCCGGCGCGCACGGTGCGCGGCTCGCCGAGGCCGACCATCGTGAACCCGATCGTCGAGAACTCGCCGAAACTTGCCACCGTCTTGACGCGCTCGCGCAGATCCTGAATCTCGGGCACCGAGAACGCGGTGTTCTCCAGGTTGATGCCCGGCTGACTCTGCCGGATGTAGATCAGCCGCGCCTCGTCGCGGTTGACGAGGGGCCGCAGCAGCACCCCGCGGACCACGGAAAAGATGGCGGCGTTTGCGCCGATGCCGAGCGCGAGCGTCGCGATGATCGTGGCCGCCAGACCGACGTTTCTGGACAGCGAGCGCAGCGCAAACTTCAGGTCAGCGAAAAGCGTCATGGGAATCACCAGCCAAACGCGTAGCGTTCGCGCCGTGGATCGGCTCCGCCACGCAACGTGCCTGTCTTCGGGTTCACGCCGACTGCCACGACCCCGGTGCTCATGGCGTACGGGCCGATGACGCGCAGCACGTGGCCGCGCGCCGTCAGGTCGTCGAGG
>JBPYEE010000003.1:0-10568 GCA_051985095.1 Vicinamibacterales bacterium
CGACGACGGCGCCGTGGGTGGCGCGGCGGGGGTATGGGATGAGTCGCCGCAGGCGGCCACCAGGCTGAGGCACGCCATGCCGCGGATGATTCGTCGCGTCATGGATGCACCACTCCCGGATCCAGAGAACCGATCTGATCCTTGGGATCTGGCCGCGGCACGCCGATGGCTCTGCTCGTGTCGGCGCTGCGCGACCGACCGATGTATCCGAGCGAAGCGAGCCTGGCGGCTGTCTCGGCCTCGCCATCGACCCGAGATCGTTCGGGACGCGCGTACGCTTCGGATCGCCGCTGCAGCTCGTGGAGTCGCGCGACCATTTGTTCCCCCAGCGCTCGCTGTTCGTTGTATTTGTTGTGCTCTTCGAAGGGATCGCTCTCGAGATCGTAGAGCTCGGGGGTGGGCGCGGCGATGACCTTGTAGCGGCCGGCTCGGAGCGCATGCAGCTCGCTCCAGCCAAAAGCGCGCAGCGGATAGAGACTCTCTGAATACGCCTCGAGATTGAGACTGCCGACTGAGCCAGTCATCAGTGGAATGAGGCTCGTGCCTTCGAGGGGGACCGGCGAACGCATGCCGAGAAGAGCCAGCAGCGTCGGCAGCACGTCCACGCTACGGGTCACATCGGCGACAATGCGGCCATGAAGCCGTTCGAACGGCGCGCGGATGATGAACGGTACTCGAATGACGCTCTCGTACACGAAGATCCCATGCGCGGCCTCACTGTGATCGCCGAGGCTTTCACCGTGATCGCCAATGACGATCAGAATGGTGGAATCGAGGAGGCGCCGCTCGTCCAGAAAGGCGCGGATGCGACCGACCTGGGCGTCCATGTATTCGATCTCGCCGTCGTACGGGCGGCTGGCGTACGCCGAGGCGTACGGTTCGGGCAGATCGTAGGGGCGATGCGCGTCATAGAAATGCAGCCAAGCCAGGAAGCGAGAAGACCCCACCCCGGCGATCCAGCGTAAGGCCTCGTCCGTGACGTCGCTCGCCCGGCGCCTGAGCCCGTCAGGGACGACCTGCGTCCTTTCGGCAGGTGGGTGAAAATCGTCGCGATATGTGTCGAAGCCCTTGTTCAGACCTCGGTCGGAAGAGAGGACGCGGGCGCCGACGAATGCTCCGGTGCGGTATCCATCCCGGGCCACGATCTCAGCCATCGTGATCTCGCGCGGATCGAGTACGAACCCGACGTTGTCGCGAACGCCGTGGCCGGGTGGGAAACGACCGGTAAAGAGGCTTGCGTGCGCCGGCAGCGTCAATGGCGCGGCCGTCGTGCTCTGTTCGAACAACACCCCTTCCCGCGCGAGCCGATCGATGTTCGGTGTGGAGATGCTCTGGAATCCATAGGCGCCAAGATGGTCCGCGCGAGTCGTATCGAGCGTGATCAGAAGGACGTTGAGGCTCGATCGGGCTACGCCCCACCGAAGGGCGCCGAGCGTGACGTTCGTATGGTCTCTGGTGGTAGACCAATAACCCCACGCCCCGACGCACACGGCCCCAAGCGTTCCCAGCCATGCGAGCGGCAATCGTTTGACGTGAGGCACCTAGCCGTCCTTTCACCTGAATCGCACGATTACACCGCCGGTCACGTTCACCATGCTCTGCGTACCGTTCCCGCTGAACGTACGGAAATCTGAGACTACGGGTGGCGCAAGGCTCGACGGCCCGACGGCGATGTTGTTGCTGAATTGCACGCTGGGCGTCGTGGCCGTCGCGGTGGCACCCTGGAGTTGCGACGAGATCAGGGTGACGGGACTGGCGCTAACCGACGTCGCCACCGTGCGCCGGCCGATGTACGTGCGGACGTCGAAACGGACTCCCAATCGCCGCGAGAAGAAGTACTTCAATCCTCCGCCCGCCACGGCAACCCAGTTGTTCTCTACTGATGACTTGGCTGTCACGGTGTCGTGCTCATTCACGGGATAGAAGCCCAGAATCTGAAACTGATAGGTGCCCGCGAGCGAGACGCTCGGCGTGTTGCCGGCGTTGAGCTTGACGCCCGCCCCGGCGGTCGCGTAGGGGACGAGGTTGCCCGTGGTCTTGAGGTTGATGATGAGTGCGCCCGTCGTAAACGTCTGGCGTCCGAGTTGATTAGCGTTCCCGCTGCTTGACGTCACCGCCGGCCTCTGAAATGGGCCGGTCGCGATCAAGGCATTGAACGCCGACAGGAAGCTGCCGCGAGAGGCTTCTATGCCGGCCAGTGCCGGGGTGTTAAGCTGCCATCTCGCGAGGTTGTAGTCGAAGGTGACCTCCGCGCCAAAGCGGCGGGAAATCGCGCGACTCAATCGAACGCCGCCGCTTGTGCTCGACGGCACGGTGATCAGCGAACTCCGAAGCACGGGATCAAGCGGGGTGATGCTGGCGCCAGCACCGACGGCGGCGTTCACCTGGTTGAGCAGCGCAGCACCGTCCCCGAAAAACCATGACGGGGTCGTGCGACTCGTCGTTCCAATCGTCGTCGTAAAGGGAGAACCCGGGGCCGGCAGATTGGAAGTCCCGTTAAGGGCGGGGTCGTTGACGAACCCGCCGCCGCCATGGAATTCAAATTCCCACGACATGGTCCCCTGGGCGCGGCACGGCATGGCCAAAGAAAGGAGCATGGCCGCTGCGAACCACAGTTCCACCGGCCTGGGATTCATCACGCTCCTCTCCGTTGTGACGGAAGGACGCTCGGAGGGTCACATCGGTCCGTTGCTTCCTGAAAAGTCCCTACTGCTTGCAACAAATGATGTCGCCGGCCTTCGCGGATACGTATCGGTTCTCGAGCGTCGATCAGGTGGAGATCTGCATCAGGCGTGGCTCCGTTCGCCAGGATAGCGTGCCGACGGAACAGATTCACGCTCCCGCGCGGAACTGATTCACGACGTAAATCACGACGGGTTGGCGATTGGTGCACCGAAATAGACTTGCGGTAGGGAACAGGCGAATCCCGGTAACAAAAAGACATACGGACGGT
The DNA here is from genome assembly GCA_051985095.1 of Vicinamibacterales bacterium. GTDB lineage: Bacteria > Acidobacteriota > Vicinamibacteria > Vicinamibacterales > CAVVIG01 > Gp6-AA45. Next base: position 2,954 of record JBPYEE010000003.1, read on the forward strand.
GGTCGATAGGGTTCTGGCATCGCCGACCATGATCGCCGCGTCTAGGCCTTTTCTCGATTGAGCGTTCAGCCCGTTGATGAATGCGTTGCAAGTGTTCCCGGCGGTGGCGCAATCGCCACGTGCCTTCGCATCCGCGTTCGTGGAAAGCTTCACGAACAGCGACGCGGCGATGCCCGCGTTCTCGATCAACCCAGCCGCCAAGAATTCGTTCGCGTCCCTTTTGATTCCGTCTTGCTTCACCACGACGGCGAACGCGACCCTCGCGCCAACGGCGTCAGCAGATCGATCACCCGGCCGCCTGGCGAGGCGCTGCCCGCGCAACGCGGCCACCAACCGTCCGACAACTGCGCGAGATGGAACAGGTTGTGTACCCATATCCTCGTCTTCAGACACACGGCTACCCTGATCACGCGCCGCGCACAGCGTCACGAAGCGACCGTGTAACCCTATCTGCGCGAAACGGTGTGAAAATTGGTCCTGGAGGTGAGGTTCTTGGAACTAGCCTGGCCCTTGGAGGATTGCGGGCACGCAGCGCGGATGGGGCCCTCGTGCGCGCTAAGAGGACGAAGATGCCGCGATCTCTTGTCGTATAAAGGGGTTATCCGGAAGCCGCTTGCCCCATGACCGCCAGAGGTCAAGCCGACTCCGTTGGAGGATTGCCGCTTCCTCTAAGTGACCCACGCGCCGGAGCTGTGCGGAGAGCGAACCCTCGACGCGCGAAACGTTGACCGCGTCGACCAAATCGTTCCAGGGATCGGCGTGGGCTGCCGACATCGCGGCGCACAACTGACGGTACGTTTCGATCGCTTTCTCGGGCTCATCGGTCTCGAATAAGTGATCGGCGAGAGCACGCACAGCGATATCGGCCTCGCTGCCGGGCAAGATTGCCTTGGCCGAATAATCGTTCGTCTCAACCAGGAGGCGCAAGGCGGCATCAATTCTCCCGCGGGCATCGTGCCGATGCAGCCAGCGCGCGGGGTACGAAGAGCCAGCGAGTAAAAGGGCTTCAACACGCCGCGCCGAGACATCCTTGGGGACCTCGCGGATTCTGGCCAGCGACTGATCGTAGACGTCCAGCGCGCGTTTGGCATCGCTGTGTCTCAAAATGTCGCCCAGAAAGCGCCCCGCGATGGCGACGTCGGATCTCGATTCGTAGTCGTGCGCATCCTTCCGTGCAAATTGCTCGACCGCGTCGAACGCTTCCTGGAGCAGCACGGTCGCTTCTAATGGCCGACCCAAATTGACCCCGCCATCTTCGCCCAGCATCAGTCCTTCACGGCAACGCGTCTGGAACGCCATCAGCGCGACGTACCGCGGATACCGATCCGTAACGACCAGGGTGTCCAAGTGCTTTCGGCCCTCTTGAATGGCTCCAAGGGCACCCTGGAAGTCTCCCAGGTACATCAGCGCGCCCGCCAACATGTTGAAGGCTTGAGCACGCGGTCCAGGAACCGAGGACGTATTCCGCGACCACTCGATCCCGCGTCGGGCATATCGAACGGCGTCGTCGAAACGATGGAGTGCGATGTGAACCTCCGCCAAGTCCCCGAAGATGTACGTCGCGGCATTGATGTCACGCCACGTCAGGTGGCCGAGACTGGCGAGGCGATCGAATTCCTCAACCGCTTTCGGCGCGTAGGCAAGGACCTGCTCCGTGCGGCGTTGGGCATATGCGGTTACGGCGCGGTCGTGTGCGACGTTAGCTGCCAGCCACAGCGCCTCGCGGTTGCGAGGGTCGATGCGCAGCACGGAGTCGACAAACAACTGGGTTTTGCTCAGGCTTTCCTCGGCTGCCGTATACTGGCCTTGCTGATTCCACTCGGGGACTCCCTGCATCCGAGCGACGCGCAGGTAGGCCGCACCGATTTCGATCGCCAATTGTGTATCGTGGAACGCCTCGCGGCCGAGGCCCTCTAAGTATTGAATTGAGAGCGACACGAGAGTATTCCGGATCGTGGGATCGGCGTCGCCGAGTTGGGTTTCGAAATCGAGCAGCTTCGTCGACAATTCGTGTAACTGACCAAACCGTCGTTCCGCCATGATCCGTTGCCGATTCGCGACGTACAAGCCAATCGCGAGCGTCGCGATGACCATGGCCGCTGCCGATGCGGTCACCCAACACCGTCGGAGGAACTTGCGCGTTCGATACCAGGCGTTGCCCGCATGCGCTCGAACCGGTCGCAGATCGAGAAAGGCCCGCAGATCTTCAGCAAACTCTTCAACTGTCGCGTAGCGCTCGTGCGGGTCCTTCCTCAACGCCTTCAGAAGAATACATTCCAGATCACCCTTGAGCTCGGGTGTCCACCTGCTGGGCGGCGTCACGACTCCCGCGGTGATCACCTGAGCGATCGCCTCGGGCGCACGATCGTCGAACTCATGCACCCCCTTGCCGGTGAGTAACCGGTACAAGATCCCACCCAAGGAATAAATGTCCGTCGTGGTGCCGATTCCAATCCCACTCACCTGTTCCGGACTTGCATAGTCGGGGCTCAGCAGCCGCAAAGTCGTGCTCGTCGCATCTGTCGGCAAATCGAGAATCTTGGCAATCCCAAAGTCCAGCAATTTGGGCTCGCCGTCAGCGGTGACCAGAATGTTGCTCGGTTTCAGATCGCGATGAACGATGAGGTTCCGGTGCAAGTATCCGACAGCTGCGCACAGCTTGAGGAATAGCACGATCCGTTGTCGTGCCGTCAGTGGCGCGGCAAACACGTCGATGGGTTCACCGTTGACATACTCCATCGCCAGAAATGGCCGCCCGCCGTCGGTGTGTCCGACGTCGAGTAGGCGTGCGATGTTCGGATGTGCGAGCGACGCCAAAATCTGCCTTTCCTGCATGAAGCGCTCGCGGTGCACGTGGCCGGCGCCAAGCGGCAGCAGTTTGACGGCGACTCGCTGCGTTATTTCACCGTCAATGCGCTCGGCCAGATACACGGCTCCCATGCCGCCCTGACCGATCAGATGCAGCAGCTGAAAGGAACCGCATCGCCAGCCTGTGGGGTCGAGCTGCGGAAGGGCCCGGCTTGCCGCGAGGCCGACGTCGCGCAGCAATACGGCGCTCGCGCCGACGTCACAGGCGAGTAGCGCGTTAACCTCGTCACGCGTGGCCGCGTCGATCCGATGAACGGCAAAGTACTGCGCGCGCGCGTCCGGCGGGAGATCCACCAGTTCGTGGAACAGCCTCTCGACTGCGACATTCAACGCGCCATCTCCTTGCGCAACCACGCCTGCGCAAGCCTCAGCTCCCGACGGACGATGTGCACTGACATCGACAGCGCCGCAGCCGATTCCTCCGCCGTCATGCCTCCGAAGTAACGCATTTCAATGAGCTGAACTTTCAACGGACTGGTACGCGCCAACCGATCCAATGCATCATCGATCGACAACAGGGATTCATCGGCCTGGCGCCCAGGGTCTGGAATTTCCGCGAGGCGGACCTCTTCGATCGCGCTGCGTTTGGCCGTGGAGCGCGCACGCGCCAGGTCGACCAAGATCTGACGCATCAGCCGAGAGGCGATCCCGAAAAAGTGCGACCGATTCTCGTAGGAGGGGTGATGGCCGTGCGACAGACGCAAAAACGCCTCGTGGACGAGCGCCGTTGTCTCGAGGGGCCGCCCCTTGCCCTCTCGGCGCAAATGGCTAGAGGCCAACTTCCTCAGTTCCTCATAGACGAGCGGAATGACAGAATTCAGGGCTTGTTGATCACCTGCGTAGACGCGATGAAGCAACTCGGTGATCTGCATGGCGGGATGCGATTTGCGCCCTCTTAGGGTGCGAACGGATCGCTCATTATCGATCGCGTGCAATTCGAGGCAAAGGTATTTTCCAGCGTTACGAAACAAGGGATGTAAGCAGTCGCCGAAGTCTGCCTGCTAAACGATTTTTGTGGCTCTCGTTTTGCTCCGTAATGTCCCGCCATTCGGTCGACCGACAGTGCGATCGTAACGCCGCCGAGGAGAGCTGGCGTTGTCGCTAAGTGAGTCGCGTTCTGTCCCATCGCTCAGACGAAGCGATGAGGGCTCATCACGCTGCCCGAATGTAGAAATGAGCAGTCCACCAAGCCGTGATTGGCGGTGCACTCGACCGGCACCAGTGAGAGACTCGAAAACCGCCAAAATCTGGCGCCATCGAATTAATTGCGGACCCGACACATCGATCACAAACGGGAACTTACATCAGACACGCGCTGAAAATGCCCGGCCGACGCATTCAAAATGGTTTTCGCGCGGACGCGCGAGGTGTGTGACTACCTTACCTTCACGTTGACGAGCCCGGTTGTCCAGCAACACTGAAATCCGCCGCCGCCCACGCCGGAATAATCGTTGACGGTGAGATGCAACACGTAGTCGCCGGCTTCGCTAAAGGTGATCGTGCTCGTGGCCTTGCCGCTGATTCCGGCTTCCCCTTCGGCTGACGTCCTTTCGACCTTCGGCTTGTCCTTCTCGAACGTCACCGTGCCCGGACCGCGATACTTCGACCAGACCAGGCTCACGGGATCGCGATTGCGAGGCGGCGTCCTCGCTTGCGCCGACGTCAGCTTCCCGTCATCTGACACCCAGACCGTTAACGGCAAAGGTGTGTTTAACTCCGCCGTGCGTTCAACCGTCATCGCCACGGGGCCCTGGGCAGCAGGGCCATGCTCGTCGAACCGCAGAACAGGCGGCGTGTTGTCGAGAATGCCGATGAACGGCGACACTTCGTAGTCCCGATGGAGATAGAACGGCACCGTCGTCGGCTGACCGTTCGCGGCGATCGTCCAGGAGATCTGTTGGGTCGGTGGATAGTTCTTGGGCAGCGTGATCACGAACATGCCCCACTGGCGCCCAGGCAAGAAATGTGTGGGCTGGCCGCGGTCGATCACTCCTGGCTCGAATTTGTTGGATGGACCAATAGGAATATCCAGCGCCTGCGTCTGGTTCCGGTTCATGTATCCGATCAGCAGACTGTACGAGCCGTCCTTGTTGGTGAACCAACCCTCGAAGGCCGCTGTGATGCTCGTACCGGCTTTGTGTTGAGGCTCACCTGGCAAGTACTGTTGACCACACACCAACGCAATCGCGACGAACACGAGTGCCGCCGTAAACGCGGGTGTCATCAAACGAAGCCACTTCATCTCGCTGATCACCAGCCGGCCACGATGAAGAGATTTTACTGTTGGTCGGTCGGCCGGCCTCCTTTTTTGTGCTCGGCCGCCCATGACGCATATTCCTCGTCGGTGAGGTACGTAACGTTCACCCAGGCGTGGGCCATCTCGTCAACCGTTCGATCGCCGCCGCCCACCCATTGATTGGGATCTGGATTGTTCTTGTTGGCCCTCGTGTTGTCGTGCCACGCGGTAACGTGAATGACCGTGCCCGCCGGGAACACTGGCGCGGCATCATCCGCGTAGATGTAGTTCGTCATCCAGTTGAAATTGAAGTTGCCAACGTAGCTCACGACTTCCGCGCTTCCGTCCGGCAGGATCGCTTCGAGCTTCATCGCCTTGCCGCGCAGGTGCATGTGGGGCTGGAAGTTCTCGAGGATGGCCGGACGTTTCAAGACGGTGAACCCTTCGCTCTGCGCAACGGTGTTCGGCGGAATGTCGATGCTGCCGCGTCCATGCGCCTGGAACCCGACCAAATAGCTTCGGCGCTTCGGCTCCTGACCCTTCGGATAGAACCAGATGCCGATCTCCGCCTGCGTGACAGTTTCCTCCCCGACCGCATGGATGTGCATGTCCCACGCGATTTTCGAGCCCGGTAAGAGCAGCTTGCCGGTATCGGGACGATACAAGTCATAGCCCTTTCCAACCGCCCATTCCATCAGGGAGGAACCACGCGGCGTCGCAGGGTCATCCGGATCGAGGCCGGCTGGGCGAGCGATTCCAGGATTCACCTGATCCGGGTCGTTTTCCTGCATCAAGCTTTCAACCGCGTGATGCAGCGTTCTTCGAGCCGCAAGCGACGAAGGCCGCACCTCGACGAGCTTGACCCAACGCGGTTCGGTCAACGGGATATCGGTGATCGGCCGCCACCACACATCCTGATGGTGCGCAGGCATGGTGTACGGCACCGAAGAAACGATGAGATCGGGCGGGCCGAAGCCATCCTTGACGGCACGCCACTCGTTGTCGGTCTGGAGCGGCTTTGGCGGTGGCATGTCCTTCGGATTGCCGAGTGGCGCCCCTTGATCAACCCAACGAGCGATCGTGTCGATCTGAGCATCGCTCAGCGACATATCGTTCTTGAATTTCTGGATGCCGACCGTTTTGTCGATATGCCAGGGCGGCATTTGTCGGGTCACGACGCGTTCCTTGATCGATCGCGCCCAAGGCCGTGTCTCCTCGTACGTGATGAGCGACATCGGGGCGATGGACCCTGGTTGATGACAGTCCTGACATTTCTGTTGGAGGATTGGCGCGATGTCCTTCGCGAACGTTACCGACTGCCCAGCGGTCGAATCCGCAGCCGCCGCAACTCCGGCGGCGACGATGGATATCCCGCAAATCAAACCGAAGGGCCGCCCATGGAACCGCCTGACCTTCATAACCCGGCTCCTTTCGAACTGGACCGCCTAAGTACCGCATACCATATCACTTCTGCGCCCGCCGGTCCCATCGCGCGGTCCCTACGTTTTCGGAGCGCAGGCATTCGAGACAGAACCAGCCTCTCCGATGCCAAGGTGTCCAGTTGCTGCGCGATGTTCTTCGTTGCCGGGTGTTGCCGGACGTTGTGTCGGCCAAACGGCACGAAAACGGCACGGATATCACCGCGGGAGGATTGGGCCGTTCGCCGACCGTCGATCCTGCTGTGGGACATTTGGACTGCTCAACTACTACCGGCGCGCCGCGTGATCAGTTGTTCATCGTCCTGGTCGATCGGGTGGAACAGAACGGGGACGAGAACGCGCTCCGTTCCGCCCGCGCGGCAGCGCGACTATTTCAGCGTGACCTTTTGGGCGCGCCAGTTCCAGACCTCACCGACCCATAGTGCGTTCTCCGACCGGCAGTCGATGGCGTTCACCATGCCGAAGTCGCGCGGCATCTTGCCGGCCTTGCCGAACTTGCCGACGACTTCGCCATTCAGCCGAACTTTGTAAATCTCGCCGTGGTCCATGCTCTCCGGGTCGTTCGAGTTCGAGCTGAAGAGATACTGCGTCGATCCGCCTGAAATGCAGATCGCCTGCGGTGTGCCGACGTGGGTGATCTGCGACTTGAACGTGCCCTCGCCGTCGAACACCTGGATGCGGTTGTTGCCGGAGTCGGCAACGTAGAGGTTACCGGCGGTGTCGGCGGCGATGCCGCGGATCCTGTTGAATTGCCCCTGCCCGGCTCCCGTCTGGCCCCAGCTCTTCACGAAGTCGCCGTCCCTGGTGAACTTCGCGATGCGATTGTTGGTCCCGAATCCGTCGCCGACGTAGATGTTGCCGGCGCGATCCCACGTCACGTCCGACGGATAGCTGAAGCTGTCGCCGGGAATGCCGGCGCCAGGTGTTCCGCGGCCGCCGCGCCCACTCCCGCCCTCACCGCCTCCGCGGCCGCCGGTCGTCGTGGGTTCAGGAATGACGCCACCGCGCGCCGGCACACCCGAACCCGGTCGCACATTGATGTTCTCCGGCTTGCGGCCGAGCACGAGTACGA
>JBPYEE010000004.1:0-7160 GCA_051985095.1 Vicinamibacterales bacterium
CCGCCTGGAGTTCGGTCATCTTGCCGTTCAGCCCGATCGCCGCGACCGTGTCAGGCCCGTGAATGCCGAAGTTGCGCATGTCGTCGATGCGCGCCTTCAACGCCGCGTCGGCGCAGGCCAGCGCGCCGCCCTCTGCGGTATGAAACAGCTTTGTCGCATGAAAGCTGAACATCGTGACGTCACCAAAGGCGCCGATGCCCCGGCTGTCGACCTGGGTCCCGAATGCGTGCGCGGCGTCGTAGACGATCCGGAGGCCATGACGATCGGCGACGCGCTGCAGGCCGACGACGTCGCACGGCGTGCCGTACACATGGACGGCGAGAATCGCCGATGTGCGGGGCGTGATCGCGCGCTCGACGGCGTCCGGGTCGATGGTGAGCGTCACCGGATCGATATCGCAGAACACCGGCGTCAGGCCGGACCAGCTGAGCGCGTGCGGCGTCGCCGGAAAGGTGAACGGCGTCGTGAGGACCTCCCCGGTCAGGCCGAGCGCGCGGATCGCAGTGATGAGCGCGGCGGTGCCGTTCGTGAACAGCGACAGTTCGCGGACCTCGAGCCGCCGGCGCAATGCCGCTTCGAGCTGTTCGTGCTGCGCGCCGATGTTCGTGAGCTGCTGGGTGCCCCACACCTGTTCCAGTCGCGCCGCCACGGCCGAGAGCGGCGGCAGCAACGGGCGGGTCACGTGAATCGGCTCGTCGAACGGGGTCGGCGGCCCGCCGCGCCAAGGTGTCACCGGCGATCCTCCGGCGAAACCTCTGACTTGAGGACGCCCATCAGGACGAGATCGTGGTAGACGCCGCTCTTGTACGCGCCTTGCCGAATCGTCCCCTCTTCGCGGAACCCGGCGTTTTCGCACATCCGGATCGAGGCGACATTTTCGCGCAGGATCGACACGTAGATCCGGTGCAGGTTCAGGTCGAAGAACCCGTGTCTGACCATCGCCCGGGTGGCGGCGGTGCCGAGCCCGCGGTTCTGCACATCGCGCTCGCCGATCATGGCGTTGTATTCGGCGTTGCGGTGCACGTAATCGATGCGCGTCAGGCTCACCATGCCCACCAGCTGCCCGCCGTCGGCGAGGCACACGGCACATCGCACCTCGCTCCCGCGGCGAGCCAGGTAGGCGTCGAACCACTGGTAGTCGACGTCGACGCCGATGAACCGGTGCGGCGCCCCGACGCCCGCAGCAACGACAGGATCGCGTCGCCAGCCATTGATTGTCGGAATGTCTTCACGGCTGATTTCTCGCAGCGTAATCATCGCAGCACCTGATGCAGCCGTCGCACGATTGTATCCATGTCGGCCGCGCCGTACCGGTGATCAATCGGCAGCGGCAGGAGGCGGCGCGCCACGAGACGTTCCCATTCGAACCCGGACGGCGGTCGGGACTCGATTTCCGGCCAGAGCATCGGCACGAAGAGTCCGGCATCGGCGAGCTTCCCGCGATCGACGTCCGCCGCCGGAAGAAACGGGTAGCACATTGGTGCCTCGACGGCGACGACGTCGAGGCACAGCGCGATTGTGTTCAGCGCACCCAGCGCCTCGTGCAGCCGCGCGAAGTTGCGCTGTCGCGCGAGCTTGGCGTACTCCATGTCCACGGCGCGCAGGATCCGATCGGTCACCTCCGACATTCGCCGCGGCTCCACACCGACCCGGGCCTCGTGCCGCTTGAACTGCTCCCACGCGTCGGCATCCTCGCCGGCGCGGCGTGAAATCAGGTGACTGCAGTCGCCGCTGTCGCTCGGCGGCAGGTCCCCGACGCCCGCGACCGGACCGTACAGGAATGCCCCGTCCGGCACGCCGAAGAACTTGCGCGCCGAGTTGAAGGACCAGATGCCGTGGGTCCCGCGCCGGAAGAACGCTTGCGTGTCGTCGATGACGACTCGGTCACCGAGACGCTCGGACAAGGAGGCGACAACCGCGGACTGCACACCGAAGTAATTCACGACGAGCGCCAACTCGCCGCCCGACGGCTCGAGGTCGACTCCGGGACAGAAACACTCGTCTACCGCGTAGAACTCGAACGGCGTGCCGCTCGCCAGAAGCGGCTGCACGACGGCGTCGCAGACGTAGAACGGCAATACGACTCGCCGCGGCCTCACGTCGCGCAACACGGCGTGGAAGCAGCCGCGCCCCGACGCGAGCGCCACTCCGTCCGCATGGTACGGCTGGCGCACCGGGGCCGCGGACGCCTCCAGCGGCAGAAAGCCGCCTATCGCGGTCATCCGAGCTGATAGCGCGTCAGCAGATCGCGCGCACGCGCGGGCGCGTTGAACATCAGCACGTCGATGATCGACAACCCCTGGACGAACGGGCCGCCGAACTGCGGATATTCGGCGGGCTCCGAATGGACGAAGTGGAGCCGGATGCCGTGAGCGAGGAACGCGTCCGGCGAGTACAGGGCGCGCCCTCCTGGCGCATTGACGTAATCGGTGGCCTGCTCGGCCCGGCAGGTATCGATGACGCGATCCTGGGCCTTGAGATGCGCGTTGCCGTACGCCGAAGACGATTCAACGATGGTCGCGGGGATCGCCAGGTAGGCTCGGACCTCGCGCAGGCTCGCCCGCGCCATGTCGGCGATCGTCGTGAAGCGGCCCGCAATGACCCGCTCGACCATCGGATACACCGTTTCGAACGACGGCGTGCGCCGGTAGAAGTTCTCGATCGTCTTCAGAATGCGCGTTCGCCAACGTGTCGCGCGATCGTCGATTTCGACATCCTTGATCAAGGCGGCGGCCGGATGTCGCTTCAGCGGTACCGTGAAGTACGTCGACTCGCCGTTGATCAGCAGGCGGTTGCGGTTGATCCACCCCTGTTTGATGAACGTGACGTCGTCGGCAACGACAAACCGGTCAACGGCGTGCATGAGCTGAAAGTAGCCGATGTACGGGAACAGGTACGGCTGCATGATCGCGAGCCTCACGTCAGTCGAGGCAGGCAAATGAGATCTGCGGCTGGAAGGTGAAGCGTTCGAGGCGCAGCGGACGGACGCCGAGCGTGTCGAGCAGCGCCGCGGTTTCACCCGGCCAGGCCCGCTGGTTCAACTGGTCGAACGCGATGACGGCACCTTTCGGCATTCGCGGCAGGAACTGCTCCACGGCGCAACGCGTCGGCTCGTACAGATCGAAGTCGAGGTACAGCAGCGACACGACGAGGTGCGGGTTACGCGTCACGTAATCGGGAATCGTCTGCAGGGCATCGCCCGGGACGAGCTCGACCTTCGGAATGTGCCCGAGCGGTCGATATAGATCGAAGAGTTCGACACTCCGCGCGACGTCGGTCGCAGTATCCGCCTTCAGGCCCCCGGGCACCGCATGCGGATTGGCCGCCGGCAGCGCATCGTTGCGGCCCGTGGCTACGAACCCGGCGAAGGTGTCGAAGCCGATGACGCGCCGGACATGGTTGAGCGGCTCGAGAATCGTGCTCAGCGTGGCCCAGGTCATCACGCCCGCGCCGTTGAAGACGCCGCACTCGACGACAGACCCGGCAACGTGGAGCACCCGCTCGAAGATACGGCTCTTGGCGAGGAATCGTCCGAGCTCCGCGATCGGCACGTACTTCGGAAACGCCCGCAGTTTGTCGACGTTCGTCCCAGGGCTCGACGCGTAATAGTCGTTCAGCTGTCGGTAATACTCGTCGTCCACCGGTCTCTGGTGCTCCGTGAGATGAACTGGCAGCGTCTCCCAGTCACGCGGCATCGCGTCCCCGCTCACACGCGAGCCAGATGCTCGCGCACAAATCCGGATAGTGGCGTCCGAGGCGGTAGCAACCCTCGAGGTAGGCGTCAGAAATCACGTCGCCGCCCATCAGCCGGTCCCATTGAAAGTTCGCAAGCGGCTTGAAAAAGACGCCGCCGCTCTGAAGGATCTGCAGGCCCGCGTCGCGCACATCGCGCTCGAGCGTATCCATCCGGTACGTCTTCCGATGCCCGTGCACGCGCTCGTCGTCGGTGACCGTATCGTTGGCGCGAATTAGACCCATCTGCACCGCAATCTGTCGCGACGCCGCGTTGGCGTTGGGAACCGCGACGAACAACCGGCCGCGATCGGTCAGCCAGCCGCCCGCTCGTTGCAGGACGGCGACCGGGTCGTCGAGGTGCTCCAGCGTGTGAATCAGGAAGATGGCATCGAATTGATGCGTCAGCTCAATCGTCTCGAACGTGCCGTGAAGAAACTTGGCGCGGCCACCGAGACGGGCGCGGGCCGCCGCAATCAACTCAGCCGAGGCTTCGACGACCGTCACGTCGTCGTAGCGGTCGGCGATCATGGCCGTCATCTCGCCGGTATAGCAGCCCATCTCGAGCGCGCGGCCGCGTGGGAGGAACGGTTCGAACGTACGCATGATGTAGCCGCGCAGGACCGAATCAAAATCGTAGGCATACCGCTGCGCCGTGTCTTTGTACTCGGCGTCGTAATCGCGCGTCGACACGCTAGCCCTGATCCCGCCGGTACAACCGGAGCTCGGGAGGCTGGTACCACTCGTTCAGCGAGACGGGAACGCGCGCGTTGTAGCCGAGCAGCTGGCGCAGCGTCGGCGACAGCGACGCCGCCCGCTCGTAGCCGAGCGCGCGCGGATAATCGAGCTGCTGCTTGACGAACGGCCGCGTGAAGGCGAGCGTCAGCGCGCGGCGGGGCCGTCCCGATCGATTCAGTCCCGCCGCGTGCCACAGCTTCGAATCGAACATCACAATCGAGCCGGCATCGCCGAGCGCGCGCACCGCGCAGCGGAAGAAGTCGTCGTCGGAGGGCCGCTCGGGCAGGCGATGCGAGCCCTCGAGGACGAAGGTGGCACCGTTTTCGTCGGTAAACGCGTCAAGCATGACGAGCGCTTGTGCCATCAAGCGGAAATCCGCGGAAAAGGTCCGCTGATCGCGGTGTACACGCCCGACATATGACGCCTCGCCGGGCAGGTTCAGAAGGCCGCCGTACGTGTTCAGAATGTACGGCCCGCCGAAGTAGCGGTCGAACGATCCGAGCGCGGCGACGCGTTCGAGCAACTCCAGAAACACGGCGCCTGCACACGGCAGATGATGAGCGGTCCCGTCCGCGCCCGCGTCGACACCGTTGCGAAGCTGTATCGCGTGCTGCTCGGCGCAGACACGATCGAGGTCGTGCCGCAGCCGTTCCACCAGATCGACCGGCACTGCGGCCGGCAGCGTCGCCCAGCCTCGGTCGCTCAGCGCCTGTTCAACGCGGTCCATCAGCTGATGGCGTCAGTCCCAGACGCCGCGGGTCCGGACAATCGCACGTCTATACGGCGAAGGCCTGCACCAGCGCATGCGTCACGGCTTCAGCGACGCGGTCCACCTCATCGTCCGCCATGCCGACCCATAAGGGCAGCCGAAGCAGCGTACTCGCGACACGATCGGTGACCGTCATCGCGCCACCGGCCCGCCCGTACCGCTGGCCCGCCGGCGAGGAATGCAGCGGCACGTAATGAAACACCACATCGATGCCGGTCTGCCGCAGATGCGACTGAATGGCGGCGCGATGCTCGGGACTCTGAAACAGCAGGTAGTACATGTGCCCGTTGTGCCCGCAGTCAGCGGGAATCGTCGGCCGCTGCACCAGGCCGGCGCGCTCCAGTGATTCGAACGCCGCGTGATATCGATACCAGCTGGCGCGGCGGTGGTCGGTGATCTCATCGGCAGCCTCCAGCTGCGCGAAGAGGAATGCGGCGTTAATCTCGCTCGGCAGAAAAGACGACCCGATGTCCAACCAGGTGTACTTATCCACGGCACCGCGAAAGAACTGGGTCCGATTGGTGCCTTTCTCCCAGACGATCTCCGATCGGGCACTCCACCGCTCGTCGTTCACGATCAGCGCACCACCTTCGCCGGAAATGATGTTCTTCGTCTCGTGAAAGCTGAGGGCGGCGAGATCGCCAAGCGTCCCGACGGGTCGGTCTCGGTAGGTTGCCAGCAATCCCTGGGCGGCGTCCTCGATGACGACCAGCCCGCAACGCCGGGCAACCGCGGCGATTGGATCCATGTCACAGGCGACGCCGGCATAGTGGACAGCGACGATGGCTTTGGTTTTCGGCGTAATCGCCGCCTCAACCAGCGCCTCATCAATGTTGCACGTGTCCCCACGGATATCGACGAACACCGGGGTGGCACCCCGAAGGACAAACGCGTTCGCCGTGGATACGAATGTGAACGACGGCAGGATGACCTCATCGCCGGGTCCCACATCGGCGAGAATGGCGGCCATCTCCAGCGCAGCCGTGCACGAATGCGTCAACAGCGTCTTGGTGGCGCCCAGCCGCTGCTGCAGCCACGCCTGACATCGCGTGGTGAACGGCCCATTCCCGGACAGATGCCGGTTGGTGACCGCTTGGTGGATGTACTCGAGTTCGCGACCGGCGACGAGCGGGCGATTGAAGGGTATGCGAGACATGGTCAACGGGGCCGCCGAGCCACGGCAAGCAGTGAACTGCCCACTGGCAACGAGCCGCCGAGGCGGATCGTCGCAAGGTCTGCGTCGAGCAATTTGCCGAAGAGGGTGTTTTGCATCGCGTTGATCCTCAGTTCGGCGGTCGGATCAAAGTCGTCCTCGAGGCGCCGTTGCCGCATCCGTGACAGCAGGATGATCGGCAGCAGTGTCGTCACGAACGAGGTGACTCGTTCGACCACAAAACCGGCTCGTTCGATCACGGAGAGAAGTTCACGCCGTTGGTAACGGCGCCGGTGGTGGCTATAGGTGTCGACCGCACTCCACAGCCATCGATGCTGCGGCACGGTCACGATGATCCCGCCTCCTGGCACGATGGACCTGAACAGTTCGCGGACGACCGCGCCATCGTCGTCCAGGTGTTCGAGTACGTCGCAGCTGGTCACCACGTCGAATTCACGGTCGAACGGAAGCGCCGTGGCGTCCAGCTGATACAACGCGACGTCGGAGAGTCTCCGGCGCGCGAGTTGCAGTCCTGCGTCCAACAGCTCGGCACCCGCGAGCGCAACCCCCGGCAACTGGCCCCGCAACCCGCTGAGAAGCGACCCTCGTCCACATCCGACGTCGAGGAGCGTCTTTGCCGCCGGAAAATGCCGTTGCAGCGCCCAGACGACCAGCCTCTCTCGGCCGCGGAACCAGAAATGGGATTGCTCGGCCGCGAACAGCGCGTCGTGCTGGTAGGCGGCGTCGCTGCCCGTGCCGCCGGCCAGA
>JBPYEE010000005.1:0-5102 GCA_051985095.1 Vicinamibacterales bacterium
AGGACGCGCTCTGCCAACTGAGCTACATCGGCGAACTTAGTCCTTGGTGCTCAGTTCTTCGTTCGTGGTCCGTTGATCCGCGTTCCCGACCAGAGGCGGCCCCAAAACGCCGGACCAAACTGGAGCGGGAGACGGGGATCGAACCCGCGACCAACAGCTTGGAAGGCTGTGACTCTACCACTGAGTTACTCCCGCAAACCCACCAGGTGACGTGGTGACGCGAGGGCCTGGCGCATGGCAGATTCCCCGTCGTTCGCTCACCGACTCACCCGTGCACTGCACTACCAAGCCTCGCAATCCGTACGATTGGTGGCGAGGGAAGGACTCGAACCTTCGAAGCCGCTAGGGCGACAGATTTACAGTCTGCTGCGTTTGACCGCTTCGCTACCTCGCCAACTGTCTGTAATTTGGAAACGCGTGTTTTCTGGGCGCTTACCTTGTTTGCCGATGGAGCTGGCGAAGGGATTTGAACCCCCGACCTGCTGATTACAAATCAGCTGCTCTACCGACTGAGCTACGCCAGCTAAAACAAAAGACGAACTTTAGCACGTCTTGTGCCATCTGCGCAAGCAGGGCCCCGATCGAGGTCCTCTCCACGTCCTCGTCAGCTCCGTCGTCTGCTGGCAACCTTTGATTATACACCGTTTACCCGCAGCACCGACCGGCGCTGACGGAGGGCTTCGAAGAGGGCAATTCCGGCGGTCACCGACACGTTGAGGCTGTCCACGTGTCCTCGCATGGGGATAGTCACGAGCCAATCGCACCGGTCGCGGACCAGCCGCCGCAAACCGGTGCCTTCCGCGCCGAGGACAATCGCGGTCGGCAGCGTGTAGTCGATCTCGTCATAGCGCTTGGCGGCCTCGGCGGCGAACCCGACGGTCCAGACACCCGCCGTCTTCAGCGATTCGAGGGCGCGCGCGACGTTGACCACTTCCGCAATCCGCACATGCGACACCGCGCCGGCCGATGCTTTGGCGGCCGCGCCTTCGAGCCGCGCCGCGTGACGCGACTGGCGCACGACGCCGTCGGCGGCGGCGGCGTCAACGGTCCGCAGAATAGCGCCGACGTTGTGCGGATCCTCGATGCCATCGAGCACGACGATCAGGGGCGCCGCCGCGGCGTCGGCAACCAGCTCCTCGACGCTGAGGTGTGCCGGATCCTTCACGTCGGCCACGACGCCCTGGTGGGCGCCGCTGTGAGAGAACCGATCCAGTTCGTGGGTATTGGTCCGGCGCACCGGAATCCCGCTGCGCTCGGCCATCTTCACGATCTCCAGCAGCCGATCGTCGGCGCGCGCCGACACCCGCAGCGCCGTCACGCGCGCCGCGCGCAGCGCCTCGAGCACCGGATTAATGCCGTAGATTCGCAAGAGCGTGTGAAAACTGCGCCGCTCGTTCACGATTCCCGGTAATGGCCGGGATGCCCGCGCCGGAGGGCAGCTCCGCGCCGCGGTCGATCGCCGGAACTGCCAGATCCAGCTCGGGCCCCTCCGTACGCCCCGTCAGCGCAATGCGGATCGGGTGAAACAGCGATTTCCCCTTCTGCCCGGTGCGCGTTTTCACCTGATTGGCGACCGCACGAAAGCGGACCTGATCCAAACGCGGCGCGGCCGACAGCGCCTCGGTGAGCGCCGCCACGACCGCGCGCGCCGAGTCGGAGGACACCTCGGCGCGCATGTGCGGATCCTGGAGCGTGCGAGCCGGCGAGAAGTCGAACAGCAATCCGAGCCGCGCCGGCACCTGGTTCAGTCGATCGACCGAGGCGCTCGCCATCGGCATCGCCGACGCGAGAAACGCCAGGCCGTCGGCGCGCGGCGCCATCAGAACGCCCGCCTGGCGAAAAAACGGCACGCTCAGTTCCGCCAGGCGCAGCGGGTCGGACCGCTTCATGTAGTGCCGGTTGGCCCACGCCAGCTTCTCTTCGTCGAACACGCCGGCGCTGTGCCCGACGTGCTTCAGGGAGAAGCGGCGCGCGAGCTCTTCAATCGGCAACAGCTCGTCGTCATGGCCCGGCGACCACCCGATGAGGGCCAGGTAGTTGCACAGCGCTTCGGGCAAATACCCTTTCGACCGGAACTCGCCGACCGACGTTGCCCCATGCCGCTTCGAGAGCGGGCTGTGGTCGGGGCCCATGACGAGCGCCAGATGCGCGAAGGCCGGCAGGGGGAACCCGAGCGCCTCGTACAGCAGGATCTGCCGCGGCGTGTTCGAGATGTGATCTTCGCCGCGAATCACGTGCGTCACTTCCATCAGCGCATCGTCGACGACGACGGCGAAATTGTATGCGGCCATGCCGTCGGCGCGGACGATCACCGGATCGCCAATCACCTCGGCCGGGAACCGGATGTCCCCGCGGACGAGATCCGTGAACGCGACGTCGCGCTGGTCAGGCACCCGGAATCGGATCGCGGGCCGCTCGCCGGCGTCGATCCGAGCCCGCGCTTCGTCGCGGGTCACGCGCCGGCAGGTCCCGGCGTACCGCGTCGGCCGGCCGGTGGCGAGCGCCTCCTGGCGCTCGGCTTCGAGCTGCGCCGCCGTGCAGAAGCAGTAGTACGCGGCGCCGCTCGCCAGCAGTTCGGTCGCGTACGACTGGTAGAGATGGAGCCGCTCGGACTGGCGGTAGGGACCCCGCGGGCCGCCGATGTCCGGCCCCTCATCCCAATTCAGCCCGAGCCACCGGAGATCGTCGATCACGGAACTCTCGGATTCCCGTGTCGACCGCGCCGCGTCGGTGTCTTCGATGCGCAGGATGAATGTCCCGCCCTGCCCGCGCGCCAGCAGCCAGTTGAAGAGCGCCGTGCGCGCGTTGCCGACGTGCAGCTGGCCGGTCGGGCTCGGCGCAAATCTAACGCGCACGGATCAACGCGATCGCGTGCGCCGCGATCGCCTCGCCACGGCCGACGGCATCCATGCCTTCGTTCGTCTTGCCCTTCATGCTCACCCGCTCGACGTCGATGCCGAGCGCGGCCGCCAGCTGGCGCCGCATCGCCTCGACATGCTCCGCGATCTTCGGCCGCTCGAGGATGACCGTCACGTCGACGTTCCCGACCTCGTAGCCGTGGTCGCCGGCGAGCGCGGCGGCGCGCCGGAGCAGATCGATGCTCGACGCATCCTTCCAACGGGCGTCGGAATCGGGAAAATGGCGTCCGATGTCACCGAGCGCCGCCGCGCCGAGGATGGCGTCGGTGACGGCATGACAGACAACATCGGCGTCGGAATGGCCGAGCGCGCCTCGCTCCGCCGGGATGGCGACGCCGGCCACGACGAGCGGCCGCCCCTCGACCAGCCGGTGCAGATCGTAGCCGACGCCGGCACGTCCGGTTCGCGCCGGTTTGCCCCGGCGCGCGATCGTTTCGGCCAGGGGGAGATCCTCCGGGGTCGTGATCTTGATGTTCGTCGGCTCGCCGTCGACGATCCGGACGCGATAGCCCGCGCGCTCGGCGAGCGCGGCCTCATCGGTGGCCTCCTCGGTGACGAGCAGCGCGGCACGAAGGACATCGCAGCGGAACGCCTGCGGCGTCTGCGCCAGGTAGATCGCGTCGCGCGCGAGCGTCTCGGCCACGAAGGGTCCGCGTTCGTCGGCGGTCTCAACGCGTTTGACGGTGTCGCGAGCGGCGAGCGCGGCCACCGCGGCGCCCGTTTCGGCCGCCGCGGCAATGGTGCGCGCGATCAGCGCCGAGCTCGCAAACGGCCGCGCCGCATCGTGGATGACGACGACCTCGGTTGCCGCCGAGGCGGCGCGGAAGGCGTGGCGCACGGAGTCCTGGCGCCGCGGGCCGCCGGCAACGATCCGAATACGCCCGTCGCGCAAGTACGCCGGGGGATCGGCGGCGAGATCGGCGGGCAGTGCGACGATGACGTCGCCAATGGCCGGATGCGTCGAGAACGCGCGAACGCTGCGGGCCAGAATCGACTCGCCGTTGATTTCGACCAGCTGTTTGACTGGCGCGCCACCAAACCGCAGGCCGCGCCCGCCCGCCGCGATGATCGCGGTCACGAACATTGCAGGATGGCGGGATGGCAGGCGTCCCGGATGGATCGAGGGCCGAGGAGCGGCCGCGGCGGACGGGACATTACGTGATCCTTCTCATGCGTCGTGCTGCCGTGCTGCAGGTCCTCGACGCCACCGTGCTGCAGTCCTGCCGATTCATGATCCCGCAACTGCTCCATTCTGCAATGTCTCGACTGCCGCCGCAACGACCGCGTGGACGCGGTCAGCCAGCGCCTTGGCATCCTGCGCGGTCGGCGCCTCGATCGGCGGCGGATCGATCGGATCGTGAACAATCAACGCCACGCGCGCCGGCTCGGTGCGCAGCCGCCCTTTCGGCATCACGCGCCGCGTGCCGATGATCGACAGGGGAACGATGGGGAGGCCGGCCTCGATGGCCAGCAGGAAGCTGCCGGCTTTGAAACGGGCGACGCGGCCGTCCCAGCTCCGCGTTCCTTCGGCGAAGATGATGAGTGACAGCCCCTCGGAGACGAGCGCCCGCCAGCGGCTCAGGATGCCGGCGCGATCCGGGTTCTTCCGATCGACAAACAGGTGCCCGCCGCGCTTCAGGTGCCATCCGAGCACGGGAAAGGCCGCCAGCGAGGCCTTGGCGATAATCCGGATCTGATACGGCAGCGACGCGAAGATGACGGGGATGTCGTAGATGCTCTGGTGATTCGAGACGAAGATGTAGGTCTTGCCAGGCTCGAGGCGTTCGACGCCATCCACCGCGACGCGGACTCCCGTCGTCTTGAGGATCAGCCACGACCACGCGCGCGCGCACCGGTGCGCCAGGTAGCCACGCCGGTCGACCAGGCTGGAGGCGATCGACGCAGCGCCGAGCACAACCGTGTAGACGGTGATGGCGGGAATGAGAAAGAAGACCGTCCGCCACCAGTGATACGGAGGGATGCGCACTGTCAGGCGAGCCGTCCGGGCCGCCTAGGTCTGCTGTGGCTGCGGCTGCACCGCCGCGACGGCGCGCGCGCCGTTGGCCATCGCCACCGGTGCGGAGACGCCGGCGTCGAGGTAGCGGCCGAAAATCATCTTGCCAGCCGTCGTCTGCAGCACGCTGGTGACGACGATGTCGATGGTCTTGCTGATCATCTTCCGGG
>JBPYEE010000006.1:0-3056 GCA_051985095.1 Vicinamibacterales bacterium
AGTCCATCATCCCCGCGCCCGTCTGGTCGCGAAGTTTCTTCACCATCTCTGCCGGAATCGCCATCGCTCTCTCCGATTCGTACGAAAAAAAGGCCGGCCCCATCGGAGCCGGCTCGCTCAAAGGGGCAGGGCAGGTGGTCTTCAGGCCGAGGCGGGCGCCGTCTCGCGTTGCCGCCGTTGCGGTCGCACGGCGCGCCGCGGGTCGGTTTCCGACTGAGCGGCGTCTTCCTCGGCCTGTCGGGCCGCTTCGGCGTCGGCCGACTGCCTCATATCGCGGCCGGCGACCACGGCATCCGCAATGCGTGAGGCAACGAGCCGAATCGCGCGGAGCGCGTCGTCGTTGCCGGGAACGACGAAGTCCACTTCGTCGGGATCGCAGTTGGTGTCGACGATGCCGATCACCGGAATCTTGAGCTTGCGCGCCTCGTCGACGGCGATTTTTTCCTTCTTCGTGTCGACGACGAACACGGCGTCCGGAAGGCTGCGCATGTTGCGGATGCCCTCGAGGTTCTTGACCAGCTTGCGGCGCTCTTTTTCGTTCCGCGCGATTTCCTTCTTGGACAGCGTGTCGAACCGCCCGTCTGTCGCCATGGCTTCGAGATCGCGGAGCCGACCGAGACTGCGTTGGATGGTGGCGAAATTGGTCAGGAGCCCGCCGAGCCAGCGCTCGTTGACGAAGAACATTCCGCAGCGCTGCGCTTCTTCGGAGATCACGTCCTGCGCTTGCCGCTTGGTCCCGACAAACAGCACCGTGCGTCCCTCGTTCGCCAGGTTCGTCACAAAATCCTCGGCCTCGCGCAGCAGCTTCACCGTCCGGCCGAGGTCGAGAATGTAGATGCCGTTTCGCTCGCCGAAAATGTATTCCTTCATTTTCGGGTTCCAGCGCTTCGTCTGGTGCCCGAAGTGAACGCCCGCTTCTAACAGATCCTGCATCGCAATCGCGGCCAATTGTCCTCCCGTTACCGTTTACTGAACTGGAAGCGTTTCCTCGCTCCCGCCATCCCGTACTTCTTGCGCTCCTTGGCGCGCGCATCCCGCGTCAGGAGCCCTTCGGTCTTGAGCTGCTTGCGCAGCTCGCCGTTGTATTCCACGAGCGCGCGTGCGATGCCGAGTCGCATCGCGCCCGCTTGTCCCGAAACTCCGCCGCCGTCGACAGTCGCTAGAATGTCGAATTTGTCGGCGGTCTCGGTGAGAATCAGCGGCTGCCGGATTTGGGTCCGCAGCGCCTCAGTGGGGAAAAACGTCTCGAACTTCTTGTCGTTGATGGTGACGCCCCCTGATCCCGGCCGGAGAAACACGCGCGCGGTGGACGTCTTGCGCCGACCGGTTCCGTAGTACTGGACTGCTGCCACGATTACGCGACCTCACGCTTGGAAGGTTTCTGCGCCGCGTGCGGATGATCCGGACCGGCGTACACTTTCAGCTTTCGATACATCGCCTGCCCGAGCTTCGTCTTCGGCAGCATGCCGTGCACCGCATCCTCGACCAGCTTTTCGGGTTTGCGCTGGCGCACCAGGCGCGCCCGTTCCTCCCGCAATCCGCCCTCGTATCCGCTGTGCTGGCGATAGACCTTCTGGTCCTCTTTGCGCCCCGTCAACTTGACCTTCGCGGCGTTGACGATCACCACGTGATCGCCCGTATCGATGAACGGCGTGTACTGCGCCTTGTGCTTCCCCTGGAGCAGGCGAGCCGCGGCCGTGGCAATCCGGCCGAGCACCCGGCCATCCGCATCGATGATGTGCCAGCGGCTGTTGGCGGCCGTCGTCGTCGCGCTGGCCATGAACGTAGACATCCCTGAAAAACCTCTCCGAGCTCCGCGACCGATGTAAGGGATTTCCCGCCCGGACGCTCAAACTCTGTCGGGCAGGTCCAGGCAACAGTAAACCCAAATCATACGAGCCTTTCGGGGGACTGTCAAGGGAACGGCTCAGCACGCTGCGATGAGCACCCACATGCATCAACCATAACGCGGGGCGCCCTCCCCCAATCCGCCGTTGCGCGACGCCGCGGTGCGGCCGCGCTCGCGCGATTTCCGTTGTGTGATTGCCCGACGATTTCGTAATCGAAACCACGACGGCCCACACGAGGTTGCACGACCTTGCTCCGGCCGAGGTTTGGTATTCGCTTTGCGGAGCAGATGCGCGCTCCAGTGAACATGACGTGTTTGGACTGAACAAATCGAAATCCGTCGTTGGCCTCGACATCGGATCGAGCGCGGTCAAGGCCGTTGAGTTGAAGGCGTCCGGCAAGGGCTACAAGGTCGCCGCGTTCGCCGTACAGTCGGTGCCGCCCGACAGCATCGTCGACGGCGCAATCATCGACGGCACTGCCGTCGCCGATGCGATCAAGCGTCTCTTCGAGAACAAAGCATTCAGGACGAAGGAGGTCGCGGCATCGCTCTCGGGCAACGCCGTCATCGTCAAGAAGATCGCGCTGCCGGTCATGACCGAGGCCGAGCTGTCCGAATCGATTTACTGGGAAGCCGAGCAGTACATCCCGTTCGACATCCAGGACGTGAACCTCGATTACCAGGTCGTCAACCCCGGCACGGCTGGCGACTCGCAGGGGACGATGGAAGTCCTCCTGGTCGCGGCGAAGAAGGAGAAGATCGCCGACTACACCGGTGTCATCTCGCAGGCGGGCCGCACGCCGGTTGTCGTCGACGTCGACGCGTTCGCGCTCCAAAACGCCTTCGAAGTCAACTACGGCCTCGAATCCGATCAGATCGTCGTCCTGTTGAACGCCGGCGCGAGCGCCGTCAACATCAACATCGTCACCGGCGACCAGTCGGTCTTCACCCGCGACATCGCGATCGGGGGCAATGCCTACACCGAGGCGGTGCAGAAGGAATTGAATGTCCCCTTCGAGACGGCTGAGCAGCTAAAGAAGGGCATCGAGGCGGACGGCGCAACCTTCGAGGATGCCAAACCGGTGATCCAGCACATCACCGAGAGCGTCATGCTCGAAGTGCAGAAGACCTTCGACTTCTTCAAAGCCTCGGCGACCTCCGATCGGATCGATCGGATCGTACTCAGTGGAGGCACGTCGCGCGTCCT
>JBPYEE010000007.1:0-7070 GCA_051985095.1 Vicinamibacterales bacterium
GGCGAAGTCGACCGGGAGGACTATCTTGGCGGTGTCGACGCGGCACTCGCGAAGTACCGCGACATCGATCCGCGCAGGATCGGGATCTCGGGAGGCAGCTATGGCGGCTTCATGACGAACTGGCTCACCGCCACGGTACCGGACCGCTGGGCGGCCGCCGTGACCGCGCGGTCAATTACGACATGGGAGAGCTGGTACGGGAGCTCCGATGCTCAGGGGCTGACCGAGCATGCGTTCTTCGGTCCGCCGTGGGAACAGCGCGAGCTGTATCGCCGGCTGTCGCCGATCTCCTACGTCGAGCACGTGACGGCACCGACCCTTATTCTGATGGGCGAGAACGACTACCGTACGCCGATCAGCGATAACGAGCAGTGGTTCATGGCGTTGAAGAAGCGAAACGTGCCGGCGGAGCTGGTGCGCTATCCCCGCTCCAGCCATGGCTTGTCGAGGACAGGCGAGCCCTGGCTGCTCGTGGATCGTCTCGAGCGCATTCGCAGCTGGTTTCAGTACTGGTTGATCGATCACCCAGGACGGACCGCTACCACCCAGCAATAGCTCGGCCGCGCGGGGTCGGCGAGCGTGGGGTATCCCGTCGCGCCACAACGCGATCGCCCGCGCCGAGTCGGTTGAATGGGTCGAACCGGGACAGGTTAGCTATGCCGTCCGCGGTCGTCGTCTGCTTCCGGACAATGGCCTTGATCTGCCGTGGCCATCGAGCCGTTGCCCTGCACATGACCCAAAAGCGCGGGGGCCTGGTTCAATCAGATGGCGCCGGGGTGTAGCACGCTGGCGAGATTCGGCGATCAAATCAGAAGTGTCGGATAATCGCGCGTTGGCATGCGTTTGACCCCCGGAACCCGGGTGGAGATCCTCACACCAATTGCGGCGCGTGGAGCGGGCCAGGTCCGCGCGAAGGATACCGGACCGGATCGCGAGGCTTCGAGCACAGTCCTGCCGTGCGCGCGCGATCCGCAGGCCCGCGCCGCGGGTAGACCCCGAATCACACTCGCGGGTGCCGTCGTCGCGCTGTTTGCGGCGCTTTTGACCACCCGCGTGCCGGTCGCGGAACAAGGGCACCCAGAGCAGATCATGGTCAACGGCAAGACCTACAACTGGCCCAAGGTCCCGGTTGTCGTCGTGCTGATTGACGGCGGCGATCCGGCTTACGTGAACGCTGCAGTGGCGAGCGGACTCCTCCCGCACTTCCAGAAGTTCATGAACGATGGGTTCGTTTCGGTGGCCGTCGGCGCGATGCCTAGCTTCACCAATCCGAACAACGTCTCGGTCATCACCGGCGTGCCGCCTTCCGTACACGGCATCTCCGGAAACTTCTTTCTGAATCCGGCGACCGGCCGCGAAACGATGATGGATCAACCGGAGTTTCTGCGCGCCGATAGCATTCTCGCCAGGTTCTCCGAGCACGGCGCTCGAGTCGTGGCCGTTACGGCAAAAGACAAACTGGCCAAGATACTTGCCTACAAGCTGCAGAAGGGCATTTCCTTTTCCGCTGAGCGCGCCGACAAGTGCACCCGGGAGGAGAACGGCCTCCGCGATTGCCTTGCCTACGTCGGCAAGCCTCTCCCGGACGCGTATTCGGCCGACCTCTCACTCTTCGTACTTGAAGCTGGCGTGAGGATTCTTGAACGGGAAAAGCCCGACCTCATGTACCTCACCCTCTCCGACTACATCCAGCACAAGTACGCGCCGGGATCGAGAGAGGCAAACGAATTCTATGTGGCAATTGACACCTACCTGGGACGCCTGGCCGCACTCGGTGCGATCGTGGGCTTGACAGCAGACCACGGAATGAATGACAAGTCGACCGCCGATGGAGCTCCAAACGTCGTCTTCCTGCAGGACCTGCTTGACAAGGAATTTGGTGGCGGCACGACCAGGGTGATCCTGCCGATCACAGACCCCTACGTGAAGCATCATGGCGCGCTCGGTTCCTACGCGACGGTCTTTTTCAGCCAGCCTGTTTCAGCGGCTGCGGCAATGCGTCTTCTCAACAGGCAGCCGGGAGTCGAACTGGTACTGAATCGTGCCGCCGCCGCCGAGAAATTCGATCTGCCCGCAGACCGGATCGGCGACCTGGTCGTTATGAGCGATCGCGACACCGTCTTGGGAAAGAGTAAGGCGACACTCGACTTGTCCGAGCTTGGCGGAATGCGGCTACGTTCACATGGCGGGCTGTCCGATCGCAACGTGTATCTGATTTTCTCCCGCCCGTTGAACGATGCGTACGCCAGCATCGCGCTCTCCCGCCAATTGCGCAATTTCGACGTGTTCGAGTTCGCTCTCAACGGGCTCCGGTAACGAGCGCAAAGTTGGCCGAGTTGGACCTGCGCGGAATTTCGCAGGCGGTCCCCCGGCCTCAAACCGCTGTTATCAAAGTGGTGAAGCGCCCAAGTGTGACGCAGCTGTCAGCGGCCACGGCGAGCCGTGCATCCGCCGATCACGTAAAGCTGACTGTCGATTCGGTTGGTGGAACTACTCCCTCGCGACCTCCTTCACGGGGCCCGCTGTCGATCGCGGCGAGGCGCAGCATCACCCACAATGGCCATGAAGATGCTTCGTCCGGATGTTCCCGACTGCGTGTGCCAGCAGGTTGCTCCACGCAGCTCGTTCCAGGCGCGCCTGCCCGCCAGGCGCGAGCGCCATGTCATTCGGGCAGATGAGCCGGAGCCGTGGCCGTCATTCGTGCGGCGGGGCCAGATATCCGCCTGCTGTCTGAGGCGCTTCACGTTGCGAAGCAATGTGACTCGAATACGATGCCTGACAGCGACATTGGTCGAAGATCTCGATCCCGTCGTCGGCCGCCACCGCGAGCCGCTCACCTCGGAGTTGACTCTCGATTCAAGTGTCACGGCCGCAGCCGAACGACGCGGCAACACATGTCCGATGCGAGACTCTCGCCTTTCAGGCGCGGAGCGAGGCGGGGGAGCGCTTCGAGCACGAATCGGCGGCGTTTCGTACCGGTCGTGGCCCGTGACGACTACCGTGGTGTGGCGGCACTTCCGCCGGCCGGCGCGTCGAACAGGAAATAGTCGTACGCGGAGCGGGCGATGTCGGCCATGGCCTTCTCCACCTGTTCGGAGGTCGCACGCGTGCGCTTGGTCATGATCGCGATGGCGACGTGCCCGGCCTTGTTCGGAAGCGTGATGATGCCGACATCGTCGAGTACCCCGCCGATCGAGCCTGTCTTGTGCATCACCTCGGTGTCGGGTGGCAGGAGACCACGAATCCGGCCCGCGCCTGTACGGCAGCGCTTCATCGTCTCGAGAATCGCATCGGACGAGGCGCGGTCGATCGCCTCGCCGCGCCAGATCTTCTCCAGAAGCGCGACGAACGCGCGCGGCGTCGCGGTATCCCGCGGATCGGCCGCGTATCGGTCGTCGGCCGCCCAACGCTGCTCCTCGGAGCGCGGTCCCCGCGGCATCACGTCGCGCAGCTCTTTGAGCGTCCGGTTCTTCAAATGGTCAGTGTCCTGGCCGCCGTAATCGAGGATCAGCTCCTGGCATGACCGATCCACGCGGATGCCCTGGATACCGAGCGCGGCAAGCCTCGCGTTGACGTCTCGGACGCCCGCCGCGGCGAGACAAATGTCCGCCGCTGAGTTGTCGCTGATCATCATCATCAGATTTGCGACGTTGTGCAGCGACAACCTGGCGCCCGGCGGATCGATGAGAGGTGCGAGATCGCCGCTGCCGAGATGCAGGTCCGTCACTCCAATGTCGATCATTTGATCCCAGCCGAGTTGCCCCGCCTTGACTTTTGCGTACAACTCGATGAGCACCGGCAACTTGAATGTGCTCGCCATCGGAAAGGGTTGGTCTCCGTTGATCGCGAGCTCCGTCCCACTCTCCAGGTGCTTGACCGCCACGCCGACTTCGCCGCGTGCGTCCGCGGCCGCGCGGCTCATCTGAACCTGGAGCCGTTCGAGTCCGGCGGGCGAACTCGCCGCCACGAGTGCGCTGCCTGTGACCGCCAGGATCGCCAGGAACAAACCACCTCGACGAGTTCGCTGCAACCGATGCATGGCTGACTCCTAGTTTAGAAAAGAGGACGGGGCAGTGACCTGCGGGTGTCGACGGCCGAGCGCCTTCGCCGGGGATGCTAGCACACGGCTTTTCCGTTGTCCGCGATCGTGTCATGCGGTGGGGTCTGGCGCGTTCCTGGTTCCGCTCACGCGCCACGTTCGATCCGCAGGAGAGAACCATGACTCAGCGACTTGCAACCTTGCCATTCGCCGTGCTGACCCTGGCCGCGACGGCCGCGGGGCAAACCACCACAGCCGCCGTCCTCGGTCCGGTGACCGACTCACAGACAGGCGTGATACGCGACGTCACCGTCACGCTCAGAACGTGGAGGCCGGCGCCGAAATATCTGACGTGACGGACGCACACGGCCGGTTTCGCGTGGCGGGGCTGCGTCCTGGCGTCCACGACCTCCGCGCGGAGATTCGGGGCTTCGCGCCGCAGGGAAAGAAGGGGCCGCAACTCTTCCTTGGTCAGGAAGCGACCATTCATTTCGAGGTCTCGGTCGCCGGAGTGCGCGAAACCGTGAACGTCACCAGCGAGCCTCCGCGCATCGAGGTGACCAAATCGGAAGACTCGACTCCAGCGTCATCAACAAGAAGCAGATCGATGCGCTTCCACTGAACGCCGCCGCTTCGCCGACCTCGCCAAGCTCACGCCAAGCGTGCTGACGACGAGCAGGGGGACTCGGTCGTCGGCGGGCTGCAGATCCGCCTCGAACGCCTATATGGTCGACGGCGTGAGTAACGAGGGCGAGTGCACCGGCAGCAATCTCGCCGGGCACTCAGCCGAAGCGATTCGCGAGTTCCGCGTGATCACGCAGCAGGACGCCGCCGGATACGGGCAGGCCTCCGGCGGCGTTGTCAACATGGTGACGCGCTCACGCAGAAACGCCGAGGTGAAACGCGAGGAAAGCGCAGATCATCGAATTCTTGCGATCCGCTTCTCAGGCGACGAGGGCGGGGCTCAGTGTTCCACGCAGCCGAAACGGCGGCGTCATCGGTATCCCGCTGCCTGGAGTTCGAACATGTGGGAGTACTGGCCGCCCGACATGATTAGTTGGCGGTGATTGCCCTGCTCGCTGATCGCGCCCTGCGACAAGACCACAATTCGATCAGCCATCCGTACGGTCGAAAACCGGTGCGAGATCAGCAGTGCCATCCGGCCCGCAGTCAGATCCGCGAAGCGCTGGAAGATTTCGTATTCCGATGCGGCATCGAGCGAGGCTGTGGGCTCGTCGAGCACGAGGAGCTGGGCATCTCGCAGGTAGGCGCGCCCGAGCGCGATCTTCTGCCACTCCCCACCCGACAGATCCACGCCTCCTTCGAATCGGCGCCCCAGCATTTGGCGGTATCCGCGTGGCAATCGGACAATCACGCCGTCGGCGAGGCTCTTGCGCGCGGCCAGCTCGATATGCCGATCAGACTGGGCGAGCTCCACGCGCCCTACGGCAATGTTCTCGCGCGCGGTCAGATCGTAGCGCACGAAGTCCTGGAAGATCACGCCGATCTGTCCCTGAAGATCCTCGACCTGGTATTCGCGCAGATCGACGCCGTCGATCAGAATCCGGCCTGCGGTCGGATCATACAACCGCGCCAGCAGCTTGACGATCGTCGTTTTGCCCTCGCCGTTTCCGCCGACCAATGCGATCCGTTCGCCCGGCACGAGCCGCAGATCAAGGCGATCGAGAACGCGGCGATTGCTGCCGGGGTACGAGAAGGCGACCTGTTCGAACACGATCCCGTCGCGGATTGGCCTCGGCACGGGAAGCGCGCTGGGCATCGAGCGAATCTGCGGCCCGATGGCGAAGAAGTCGACGAGATCGGTCAGGAACAGTGACTGGTCCGCAACGCTCGACGCCGTCATGAAGACGGATTGTATGGCGCTGCTCGTACCCGCCAGCGCCCCCGCCAGCATCTGCAGTGTTCCCCAGCTGAGACCACCGGAAACGGTTCGGTAGATCACCAACGCGTAGGCGGCGTAGTAGCTGCCAGTGCTGATGGTGGAGAGCATCATTCCAATCAACAGACGCCGTCTTGCCAGCTTGTGGTTCTCTTCGTACAAATCGTCCGAGAGTCGTGCGTACTCACCGGAAAGCCAGGGCGAGAGTCCAAAGAGCTTCAACTCTTTCGCGGACTCTTTGCTCGCGCCGAGCACCCGGAGGTAGTCGAGTCGCCGCCTGATCGGCGTCTGCCGGATGTTGAGCGAATAACCCAGAAACGCGAAATGGCTTTCGCCCAGAAGCGCCGGCAGCGTCGCCAGAACGAGCAGCCCGAGAAGCCACGGAGAGAAGTACAGAATCGTCAACGACAGCGTCGCCATCGCCACGAATTGCTGCAAGAGCGAGCCGATCGCTTGCACCATGGCGATCCGATCCGTAGCCTGAACCCGCGCGCGTTCCAACTTGTCATAGAACGCAGGATTCTCGTACGTGGCCAGATCCAGTCGCGAGGCATGGTTCATCACCCGCACGCTCACGTACCGTGTGAAGCGATCGGCCAGCAAGGCATCGAAGAAGCCGGCCGCGCGCCCCAGTGAAGCACCGATAATCGCGAGCCCACACTCAAGACCGACGAGCCACCAGAAATCCCGCCGCAGCGGCTCGCCGGCAAAGCGTACCTGGACCGCATCGAAGATCAGCTTCGATACCGCCAGCATCGATACGGGGAGCACGGCAAGGAGCGTGCGGGAGACGAGCGCGCCCATGACAACGCGGGGCCCGGCCGCCCACACCATCCGAAGTAGTGAAGGAATACAGCGCAGCGCGCGCGCGCGCTCAGTCCAACCGGCCCCGATGCTCATGCGAACTGACGACCCGCGTCAGCAAGGCATGTACCGCCTTCGCTCGTCTGACCCCGCCGCTCAAGCGCTTTGCTCGGGCTGCGCGGTTGTTTCGGCCGAGCTCATCACTTTTCCCGGGCCTGATGAGCCGCTGTGAACGCCGCCTCGTCGATTCGTCGAGACGCCTCTCGTCCTTCTACGAATTGGCAGCGCGTTGGCATAGCGGGACAGCCGTTCGATGAACAAGTACTC
>JBPYEE010000008.1:0-5777 GCA_051985095.1 Vicinamibacterales bacterium
CGACGAGAGCTCCGGAAGCCGCCTGAGAACCTACAATCGATCACCCAACGTTATTGGGACCGCGGTTAGCATCAGGGCAACGACGCTGGGCCTGCTGCGGTCGACCATGAATCCAGCTATGGCGTGCTCGAACGGTGAATCATCGCGACGATCGCTTCGGTGATGGAACGATTTGCGCACCTTGCGGTGCAGTCGCCCGACTCGGAGTAGCCACCTTGAAGGCACGAGGCGGGCCCTCAGCTTCAATGCTCTCTGCTCGGTCGTGTCCGCCGGCACGAGCACGTTAGTTTATGCAGATGTACGGTCAGAGGAATTTGGTGGCCCCCGAGTACCCCGATGAACGGTCGGGTCGGGTTCCGGTACGATGCACACCGATCCGATGGTGACCGGCCGAGGACCGCGACCGTTCTGCTGGTTTCCGACTCGGCGGTTCCAATTGTGCTCTTCGTCGGCGCGTACGACGGGGCGAATGAATGCGTGCAGGTGCTGGTGACACCTGTGCCGGGCCGCGATTGGCATGCGGGCAGCGGACGCAGCGTCTTCAGCGAGAGCGCCTTGTGCGAACTGTCTTGAAAGATCTGGTGTTCACTTCGATTGGACCGCGACCAGTCGGCCGATCGCTAATCCTCTTCGTGCCGCTGGCGGCCATCCTGTTGGTGACGTCTCGCGATCTCTACCGCGGACGGACTGCGCCGGCCGTCACCAGCCACGAGGTGTTGTCGATCAACATGGCGCTGAACGCGGCCTTCTGCGGCGTCGCTGGACGGCTGTCGTCACGATTCTCACCCTACGAGTTTGTCGCGTCGCATCGCGATCTGATGGGCCGTTCGTTCCACGACGTCATTGCGGCCGATGCCGGCTCTGAATCCGCATACTGTCAGACCGTGACCGCGCCGTACGCGCTCGCCGAGACCTCTGCGATGTGGCTGGCACGGGCTGCGCTTTGGCTGCGGCCCGGTGCTTCGCCCGATGCACTCGGTGACATGTTCGGCGCGTTCCGGCTGTCTATGATTCTCGCGTTTGGCTTCGGGCTGATCCGCTCCGGCGCGCCGCTCGGCTTCACGGCCGCGGCGCTCGCCGTCGCGTGCGAGATTCTCCGAAGTGTGGGGATCCGTGAGACGGGGTACCCATTCGTCATGACGCTGCCGCTCCTGGCGGCTGCGGTCTACAGCCTGGCGCCGTTCGATGAACGGAAAACTCCCGTTGTCGGTCTCGCCGGCGCCGGACTCTTCATGGGCGCCCTCGCGGCGTTCGGCGGCGGCCTTCGAACGATCCTCCTGCCGACGCTGGCGGCGATGTTCGCCGTGTTCCTCGTTGGCGCGCTGCAAGGCCGTGTGGGGCGACGGCTCACACGACGCTCGGCCGGGATCGTCGCCGTGCCTGTGGCAGCTTTCGGCATCGGGTACGTCGCGTACGTCCAGCTCTTCGTCGAGCCGCTGCACGTCCGGGCTGATCTGGCGCTTGCCGACTACACGTACCACACGTTCGCGCATCCGTTGGTGCTTGGCCTGGCGGTGCCGGAATCGCCCTTTACGGAGCGCCAGCACATCCGATGGGACGACATGACCGGTGTTGCCTTGGCACGGCAGATCCGGCCGGACGTCGATCTCCTCGGGCCGCACTACGATGAAGCGCTCCTCACGTTTTACGCACGGCTCTGGAAGAGGCATCCGCAAGAGATGGCGATGGTGTACTTGCACAAGCTTCGTTGGACTGGCAGCGGCGTCTTCCACCGGGTCGCCACGATCGGTGCGCAGTTCGGGGTGCCGCGAGGGCCGGCCGAGTGGCTGAATCGCGTCACCAGCGGCATCGCGCTCGTAGGCTTTGCGCTGCTCACGTTTGGCGTCGCTGCACAGCGATACGTTCGACAGCAGCGGCGTGATGCCCTCATGGTCGCACTCGTCAGCACCGCAGGTCTCGTCGCGTTGGGCGAAGCCTTCCTGACCCATTCGTTGTACCTGGGCGCGTACTACAACGACCTGCTCTATTTTTTGTTCGTCGCCTTTTTTTTCTGGGCGCAGGCTGGCATCGACCGCCTGGCTTGCGCGGCTTCGATCGCGGTGGTGCCGTCGGAATTGACGCCGTGACGACATTCTCCGTCGTCGAGGAAACGAGAGCGATCGGCGTGCGGATCGCGCTGGGGCACGAGCGAGGTGCGTGACCGCGCTCTTGCTTCCGTGGCGGCTGCCAAGGGTTGCCGTGGATCTCGCGCTTGGCGTTCCGCGCGAATTAATCGAGTCGACACGGCAACACCCGAAGGGTTCCCCCGTTCACAAATCTTCAGTTGCTCGCCGAGGCAGCGATTTTCAGCTTGTCCGCTGCCAGAACCAGACACGACATGGAGCGGTCGCCGGGGCTGAGGTCCGCGGGCTGATGCTCCGGGGAGCAATGGTAAGCCGGCAGCGCACGATTTGCGTGTTGTGCTGCGCCCCGCGATCTGGTACGAGTGGAGGGCGCCATGTCGATGCCTG
The DNA here is from genome assembly GCA_051985095.1 of Vicinamibacterales bacterium. Classification (GTDB taxonomy): domain Bacteria; phylum Acidobacteriota; class Vicinamibacteria; order Vicinamibacterales; family CAVVIG01; genus Gp6-AA45. The sequence continues at coordinate 2,472 of JBPYEE010000008.1, forward strand.
CCGCGGAGTCCACGTTCGTCACATCCGGCCTTGTACGCCTCACGCGGCCGCAGCTGATCGGCACGATGATCGGTCTGCTCCTGGCCGCATTGCTCGCAGCGATCGACCAGACGATTGTCGGCACCGCAGAACCGCGCATCATCGCGTCGCTTCAAGGGTTCGACCGATATCCGTGGGTGGCCACGATCTACCTGTTGTCGTCGACGGTGTCGGTGCCGATCTTCGCAAGCCTTTCCGACCGGTACGGGCGCAAACCGTTCTTCATGCTTGGCGCGTTGCTCTTCGTGATCGCCTCGGCCCTGTGCGGAGCGGCCGGGGAACTGACCGGCCTCCCAATCGACGGCATGGGACAGCTGATTGTGTTCCGTGGGTTGCAAGGGGTGGGCGGAGGCATGGTGACCGGCATTCTCTTTACGATTGTCGGCGACATCTTCTCGCCGCTGGAGCGGGGCCGCTACCAGGGTCTGTTCGCCGCCCTGTGGGGCATCGCGTCGATTTTCGGTCCGACGCTTGGCGGCTGGCTTACCGATCACTGGTCATGGCGTGCCTGCTTTTACGTGAATCTGCCCGTGGGCGCGGTCGCGCTCATCACGATCTATTTCGAATTCCCGCACATGAAGCCTCGAGGTTCGCGACGGCGCCTGGACTGGGGCGGCTTTGCGACGCTCATTGGCTGCGTGGTGCCGTTGCTGCTCGCGCTGACCTGGGCGACGCAGTTCGGGTGGATGGCGACGCGTGTTGTGTCGCTGCTGGCCCTTTCGGTGATCATGCTCGGCGCGCTGATCTACAACGAATCGAAGGCGCCGGAACCGATCATCCCGCTGACGCTCTTCAGCCATCCGATCATCGCCATCTGTTCGTTGGCTGCGTTTGTGCTCGGTATCGGAATGTTCGGCACAATTATCTATTTGCCGCTGTTCATGCAGGGCGTGCTGGGCGTCTCGGCCACGGAGTCGGGCAACCTGCTCACGCCGCTCCTGATGGGCATGGTCGTCGCCGCCATCATTGGCGGGCAGACGATTTCACGCACCGGCGAGTACAAATTCCTCGGTGTCATCGGGGCCGTGCTGATCGCCGGCGGAATGATCCTCTTCGCACGGATGGACGCCACGACGGCACCCGCGTATGTCGCTTGGGCGATGGTCATCGCCGGCTTCGGAATGGGTTTGCTGCAACCGGTGTATACGCTGGCTGTCCAGAACGTAGCCCCTCGCGAAAGCATGGGCGCCGCGACGTCTTCCACCATCTTCTTCCGGTCCATCGGCAGCACCGTAGGCGTAGCCGCGTTTGGGTCGATGATGCTGACGCGTTATCACAGTGAGTTCACGCGTTCGATTCAGGCGGGTGTGCCATCGGCCGCGCTGCCGTACTTCGACAACCCGCTCCTGCTCGTCCAGGCGCGTCCGCAGCTTGAACGAATGTTTGCGACTGTGCCGGGTGGTCGTCAGCTGCTCCTAAGCTTGCTGACAAGCGTCAAGGCCTCGCTCCTGCACGGGCTTCAGTCGGTCTTCTTCTGGAGCGCCGCCATTATGAGTGCGTCGATACTGCTGCATTTCATATTGAAACGCGAACCGCTTCGCGTGCGCGAGGTTGTGGAAACGCCGACCGCGGCCGCCGCGGTGTCGGCGCACTGACCGGGCAGTCGCGTCACCACCTTCGATAGAGGACGGCATTGGAAGGACAGGTCGAGTCAATCAACGTGTCGCGCGGGGGTGTGCCGAAGACCGGCGTGTTCGAGACGCTGATCACCTTCGACGGGCTCGACGGGGACGATCAGCGGGACACGCGCTTCCACGGTGGGCCCGAGCGCGCGGTGGTTCTCTATTCAGTTGAGGTGATTCAGGCACTACGCCTCGAAGGTCACCCGATTACGGCGGGATCGACGGGCGAGAATCTGACAATCTCAGGTCTTCCCTGGCCGTTGATCGTGCCTGGCCTCGAGCTCGCCGTCGGCGGCGCGCGGGTGCTGGTGACGAAATATGCGAGTCCGTGCGAAACCATTCGGCGGTCCTTCCTCGATCACGACTTCTCGCGCGTGTCGCAGCAGCGCTGTCCCGGCTGGAGCCGCGTCTGCAGCCGGGTGCTCGCCGAAGGCATCGTGCGCGTTGGCGACCGAGTTCGAGTGACAACCGTGTGATCACTCGAGCGACTCACTGCGAAGCTGCCGAGACGGTGCCGCTCCTGAGCCGATGTTCCGTGGCTGTGCTGCGGAGTGTGCGCCTGCTGAGCCGGATCGGCACGCCCGACGTTGCCGGTATGCTACTGCGGTGAAACCTCCGCGCGTCGAGCTCAGCGCGGCGATGGCGCTGGTCGCGCTCGTCATCTCAGCGCTGAGCTTCTACCGCAGCTACATTTACACGAAGCAAGACCTGGAGATTACGGTCACGGAAGTTTCGTACGTGACGAACCAGGGCGGCGTTTATATGACCGTCGCCTTCTCGAATGGCGGGAATCGGGACGCGGCGGTGCTGCGTGTCGAACCAGCGCTCTGGTACGCGAGCCGTAAACCGACTGCGGCGTGGGTGGGACTCTCCGACAGAGTGCATCCGAACATCCCGCTCACCGTGCCAAAGACGCCGCTCATCGTGAAGGCCGGGGGCGTGGAGGTCGTGACGTTGTCCGCGCAGTTGACCGCTGATGCTGCCGAGAGCAGTTCCCTCCGTTCCGGCGAGGGCGCATTTCTCGGTATCCGCGTCGCGACGATGAACTCGGACGGGAACCTTTACCTGCTCGAACACGCAGTGGCCCACTTGCTGCTCAATCGAGAGGGACACATTCAGGGCGCCGAACCTGCCATTCACAAGACGCTGCGCGGTTTCGAGGATCTGCAAGTTGCGCCGCCGGGCGACCGGCTGCAGGCGAACAAGAAGACGCCGTTTGTCTGGGCCGACTCGCGTACGTGATTCGAGCGCTTTCAAAGATCCACCCGTCTCATGTGCTTTCGGACAGTTCGCGGCCAACGGACGCGGTAGATGGTACCTTCGGGTCCACGGTGATGCCCTCGGTCCTGCACTCCGGGGTACGGGCAGGGTCATGGGTCTGGAATGAGCGCACGTACCGATCCGTCCGATGCCCTTCCGAGCCTGCTCCCACGCCTCATGCACAGTCTCCGCAGTGCGATGTGCGCACGACGAGTGTCTCGTTGGGTAGTAGAATGAGGCCGCATGCTCCGCCGAACCAGGGCTCTCTGCGCAGCCGTAACACTCGGGCTTGCCGTTCCGTGGACTGCGGCTCCGGCCGCGAGGCCACAAACGCCGGATCCGTCTGACATCGCCGATGGAATGCGGTTATACCAGCAGAAGGGGA
>JBPYEE010000009.1:0-4224 GCA_051985095.1 Vicinamibacterales bacterium
AATGGAAGCGATCGCGGGTGAAGCGTTCGTGCCCAACGATCTGCATGCCGGCGAGGCCGCAACGCGTTTCATCCTTTTAACAGGGCCGAATATGGGCGGCAAGTCGACGTACCTGCGCCAGACGGCGCTGCTGTCGGTGATGGCGCAGGCGGGGTCGTTCGTGCCGGCGCGGGAGGCGAAGCTCCCGCTCGTCGATCGCATCTTTGCGCGCGTTGGCGCATCCGACAACATCGCGCGCGGCCAGTCGACCTTCATGATCGAAATGCAGGAAACCGCCAACATTCTGCGGCACGCGTCGAGCCGCAGTCTCGTTGTGTTGGACGAGATCGGCCGAGGGACGGCGACATTCGACGGTCTGAGCATCGCCTGGGCGGTGGCCGAGTACCTGGCGACGCATCCCAGCGTACGGCCAAAAACCCTCTTCGCGACCCACTATCATGAACTAACGGACCTTGCCGACGCCACGCCCGGAGTCGTGAACTACCATGTCGCGGCACGTGAGTGGAGGGACGAGATCATCTTCCTGCGCAAGATCGTGCCGGGCCGCTCCGATCGCAGCTACGGGATCCAGGTCGCACGTCTGGCCGGGATGCCACAAGCGGTCATCGACCGCGCGCGCGAGATCCTGAGTGCGCTCGAGCGCGACGAGCTGAGCCGTGGCGGACGGCCGTCGGCCAGCGGGACCGCGTCAGATCCGCAGCAGCAGCTTGGTTTGTTCCAGTCGCCGGCCGCGGTCGAGGACCCGCTGCGCGACCGACTCGCGGCCGCCGATCTCGATCGGATGACCCCGCTTGCGGCGCTCACCTTTCTCGTCGACTTGAAGAACGCATTATGAGCGCCGCGCAGGCCTCGGGGCCTGCGGCACGCGCCGCGCAGAGCGGCTGGACGGCGGCGCTGGCCTGGACGCAGGCGGCCGTGTGCATTGCGGCCCTCGCCTGGGGGACGCCGGTTCGCGCAGCCTCACTCTTCGATCCGGCGCTGCGGTTCCGGATGATTCGGACGGACCATTTCATCATCTACGTGCATCAGGGCGACGAGCGGCGTGGCGAGCGGCTCGCGTCGATTGCCGAGGAGACGTGGCGCGCGCTGCGGCAGCCGCTTGGCGTCAATCCCCCGCGCCGCACGCAGGTCGTGCTCGCCGATCAGACGGAGTTGCCGAACGGGTACGCGACGCCGCTGCCGTACGACACGATTGTGATCTACCCGGTGTGGCCGCCCGGCGCCGACTTTCTCGGTGACGCCGACGACTGGCTTCGTGTTGCCTTCACGCACGAATTCACACATATCGTCCATCTCGACCGCTCGCAAGGCTGGGCCCACCTCGTCCGCGATGTGTTCGGCCGCGTGACGGTCGCGTTTCCGAACTTGTTCCTGCCGACGTGGCAAATCGAAGGTCTCGCGGTCTACGAAGAAAGCGCCCTCACCGGCCAGGGACGTCTGCACGCCGGCGATTTCACGGCCGTCATCGGCGAGGCCGCGCGGACGCACACAATCGCACCGCTCGACCGGATCAACGGCGGCCTCACGGACTGGCCGAACGGCAACGCGCCGTATGCCTACGGCCTTGGGTTTCATGAATACCTGGCCAGGCGGTTCGGCACGACATCGCTGGGAGCGCTGGCCGCCCGTACGGCCGGTTCCATTCCGTACACCGGGTCGCGCGCGTTCCGGCAGGTGTTCGGCGAGTCGCTCGGCGACCTCTGGCGCGATTATGATGCCGACCTCTCGGCCGCCGAGGAGGCCGCTCCCCCGGCGCGCCCCGCGACGCCGAGCCTCAGGCGGATCACGCACCAGGGGTTCATCGTCAGCGGCCCTCGATTTGATCGCGCCTCGCCCCGCGACGTGATCTATGCGTCGCGGACGGCCGACGAGTTTCCGTCGCTATACCGGGTCAGTATCGAGGACCGTCAACCGCATCGGATCGCCCGACAGTATGTGGGAACGACGGCGGCGCCTGGACGTACCGCGATTTATTTTGACCAGCTGGAGCTGCGTCGGAACGTCGGGAGCTACAGCGACTTGTATGCGCTGACGCGGACGACCGGCCACGTATCGGCACTCACTCGCGACGCGCGGGTGCTGGAGCCCGATCTCTCACCCGACGAAACGGCACTGGTCGCCGTGCAAAACCGATCCGCGGGCCGCGCCGTTGTGTTGATCCGAGTCACGACGGACCGAGCTCGCTCCCACGCCGCGATGAAGCCCGTCGTCGACGTGTTCCTGTCCGAAGCGGATGCACAGTTCGACGCGCCCCGGTGGTCCCCCGACGGGCGCCAGATCGCCGTCGAGCGCCACCGGCTCGGATCGCTCTCCGAGCTGGTCGTGATCGACCTCGCCACGCGCGCTGTCCGCGTCGTCGGCTCTCTCGACGGCGCCCGTATCGTCACACCCGCCTGGACGCCAGACGGCCGGGCACTGATCGTGGCCGTCGCTCCGGAGAATCAACCGTTCAATCTGTTCGAGTACGCGATCGATGGGTCGGGACCGCCCCGGCGTCTCACGTCTTTGAGCGGCGGCGCGACCTGGCCTGATGTGTCGCCGGACGGGAAGACGATCGCCTTCGTCGGCTACACCGCCGACGGGTTCGACGTGTTCACGATGGACTATCCGGCCCCGTCAGCGCGTGACGGGGATCCGCTTATTGCCCTCCCGCCGAGTCCGCGGACCGTACGCGGGGATGGCTCGACCGAGGCCGATCGACTCCCCGCGACCGACTACAACCCGCTACCGACGCTGGCGCCGACATCATGGTCGCCGATCCTCCAGACATCCGGCTCGCAGGTGCGGGTCGGTGCGGCATTGGCGGGCGCCGATGTCCTCGGGTACCACCTGTACTCCGCCTCCGCGACGTGGCTGGCGTCCGGCCCCTCCGGCGCGATCGTCCCTTCGAATACCGCGCCCGACTGGCAGCTCGCGTACTTGTACGACCGCTGGCAGCCCACTCTGTTCGCCGCCGCGTCGTCGCAAACGTCATTCTTCGCCGGCCCGCCCGCTGACAACGGGACACCGACGAACACCACGCTGCGTGAACATCTCTTCGAGGCTGGCGTCCTGTTTCCGATCGTTCACGCGCGCACCAGTCACACGGCGCTCTTGTCGGCGGTCCGAGCGATCGACGATTACACGGAGCCGGGTCAGCTGTTCTCGCGCAATCGCACCGCCGCCCGGGCCGCATGGCTGACGACGACGGCGCACTCCTACGGTTATTCGATCAGTCCGGAGCAAGGCGTGACTGTGGGCAGCACAATCGAGATGGTCCGGCGAGCCCTCGGCTCGTCGGCGGACGCCACGATCGCGACGGCTGACGTGCGGGCATACCTTCCCGGGCTTGCCGACCATCAGGTCATCGCGCTGCGCGCTGCGGCGGGGCTGTCGACCGGCGATCCGACGGTCGGCCGCACGTTTCTCCTCGGCGGATCGGTCACCGATCTCGGTGCGGCAAGCTTCAGCAGCAGCGCGATCGGCCTGCTGCGCGGTTTTCCGGCAAACACGTTCGCCGGCAGTCATGTCGGCGTGTTCAACGCCGACTACCGGTTTCCGATTGCCCGTCCGCAGCGCGGCTACGGCACGTGGCCGCTCTTTCTACACACGCTGCACGGCGCCGTCTTCGCGGATGCCGGTCACGCGTGGACCCGCACGTTCAGCAGCGATGCCATCCAGACGTCCGTCGGCGCGGAGCTGTCGGCGGACCTCGTCGCCGGGTACGTGTTTCCGGTGACCGTGAGCGTCGGAAGTGGCTGGGGCCGCGATCGCAGCGGCGTCGTCGGCGACCAATGGACGGCGTACGTGCGGATCGGAAAAGCGTTCTGATTGCCACGCGTGCGGCTCAGGCGGACCTGAATTGACATACAGGTTCGATATAATTGCCGGCGCATGAAAAAGAAATCACGTTTTCTGCAAACGCCGATCGAGCCGTTTGCTGTCGAGGAAGGTCTGACCGCCGACCAAATCCTCACGCGAATGGAGCGCATCTCGTTTCAGGGACGCAACCTCGCAACCGCACGACGCATCTGGCAGAAGATGTTGCAGGACGACGTGACGATTTTTCTGGGGATGGCTGGCGCCTTGTCCGCGGGGGGGCTGCGCCTGATCGTGGCCCATCTCATCACCAACCGCTACGTCGACTGTCTCGTCTCGACCGGCGCCAATCTGTACCACGATCTCCACGAGACGCGCGGGCAGCATCACTACGTCGGGTCGGCGCACGCCGACGATGCGGCCCTG
>JBPYEE010000010.1:0-6253 GCA_051985095.1 Vicinamibacterales bacterium
TCGGTAGGCGTGGCGCACCATCTCCACATCTCGTTCTCCCGTCTGGTGCGTGAGACGAAGATGGGCATCACCGGCCGCCAACTCCGCCGCTGCGTCCACCATGGCCATGTTGATCGCGTGCGCGCCCTGAGAGCCGCCAAAAACTAACACCCGCGTGATGGACGTCTGGTCACCAAGCCCCGACTCCTCTGAAGGTCCGGCCGGCGTGAGAAATTCCGGCCTGACCGGGTTGCCGCTGACGAACGCTTTGGCCCCAAAGAACCTCGCCGTCGAATCGAACGTGACCGCCGCCGCACCGACAAACGGCGCCAGCAGCCGGTTGGTGAGCCCCGGTACGGCGTTCTGCTCGAGCACCATTGTGGGGACGCCGCGCAGCGCTGCGACCAGGACGACGGGACCCGAACTGTAGCCGCCGACGCCGATGACGAGATCGGGCCGGCGCGCGGAGACGATCCGCCACGCATCGACGAGACCGATCGGCACGAGCGCGGCGCCCCGCAGCCGGTCGAAGAGCCCCTTCCCCTTCAATCCGCCGCTGCGAATCAGGTCGAGCGGGAACCCCTCGCGTGGGACCACGCGGCGTTCGATGCCGGCAGCCGTGCCGGCAAACACAATCCGCGCGTCCGGCTGGCGGGCGAGCAGCTCGCGCGCCACGGCGATCCCGGGATACAGATGGCCGCCCGTGCCGCCACCCGCAATGACAACGGAGAGACTCACTCGTCCTCATGCGTCGGCAGTGATGACGTGCTGCGACACGTTCAGCAGAATACCCATACCGACAAGATTGATGAGCAGCGACGATCCGCCGTTGCTCACGAACGGCAGCGGGATGCCTTTGGTCGGCATCAGCCCCAGCACGACGCTGACGTTGATGAACGCCTGCGCGGCGACCATCGTCGTCAGGCCGAGCGCGAGAAACGCGCCGAAGGTGTCGGGGGCCTGTGTCGCGATCCGGATCCCCCGCCACGTCACGACGCAAAAGCAGAGCAGCACCGCCGTCGCGCCGACCAGGCCGAGCTCCTCGGCGATGACCGAGTAGATGAAATCGGTGTGCGGCTCGGGGAGATAAAAGAGCTTCTGTACGCCGTTCATCAAGCCTTTGCCCCAGACGCCTCCGGTGCCCACGGCGATGAGGGACTGGATGATCTGAAAACCGGCGCCCAGCGGATCGCGCCACGGATCGAGGAACGCGAACACGCGCTGGCGACGGTAGGCCGTCCCCATGACCAGCAAGTAGACGCCGGGAAACGCGACGAGTGCCGCGCCGATGATATAGCGGTAGTCGAGACCCGCGGCAAACACCATGACGCTGGCGATGAGCAGCACCGACACCGCCGTGCCGAAGTCCGGCTCGAGCAGAATCAGCGCGATGAGACCGACGACGACGATGCCGATCGGCACCAGCGCATAGCCGAGGTCGTTGATGCGATGCCGGCGGCGTTCGAGCAGCGCCGCGATAAAAAAGATCGCCGCCAGCTTGGCGAGTTCGGACGGCTGGACGCCGATGCCGGCCACACCGAACCAGCGGCGGGCGTTGTTGACGGCCGGCATGAACAGCACCGCCACGAGCGCCACCGCGACGCTGCCGAGGCAGGTCCAGATGAACACGGGCTCGCGGTAGGTCCGGTAGTCGACCCGCATGATGAGGCCAAGCATAGCCAGCCCGAGCATCGACCACATCGTCTGGCGCACAAGAAAATATGTAGCTCGGCCGTAGCGTTCGAGGGCCATCGGTGCCGACGCGCTGTAGACCATCACCACGCTCAGGCCGACGAGCAGGATCGTGGTCAGGAACAGCACCCGGTCCGATTTGAGTTTTCTCGCCATTTATTCGCCGGCTTCCTTCCCCTGAGCCCCGACCGGCCTACAGCTTGCACGCGGTTCGCCCGAAATACTCCGCAGTACTCGATTACGATTGCGATCGTGGCGTCTCGGCGGAGGCCGGGCGCCGCGCCATGAGCGGTCAGCAGTCATCAGTCGGCGGGATTGAGGCACCAGCTTCCCGGGCCGGGGCGGCCCGGGTTCCCAGCAGCCAGCCCTCAACCGCGCACCGACCGATGACTGCTCACAGCTCACTCGCCGCGTCGCTCGACGCGTCGACGCCCCCTTACGACCCGATCAGCCGCTGCACCTCCGCCTTGAAGATCCGACCGCGCTCGGCATAGTCGTGAAACATGTCGAAACTCGCGCAGGCGGGCGCGAGCAACACGACGCCGCTCGGCCGGGCGAGCGCGTACGCGTCGCTGACCGCCGCGGCGAATGTGCCCGCCTCGTGTACCGCCACGGCACCCTGCAGCGCCTCGCGAAACAGCGACCTCGATTCACCGATGGCGACGACCGCCTTCGCGCGCAGCCGCAGCGGTTCGCGCAGCAGGCGGAGATCGCCGCCCTTGAACCGCCCGCCCATGATCGGGACGAGTCCGCGTTCGAAGCTCTCGATGGACCGGAGCGCCGATTCGATATTGGTCGCCTTGGAATCGTTGACGAAACGCACCCCGCCGGCGGCACCCACGAGCTCCATGGCGTGCTCGAGCCCGTGAAACGACTCGACCGCGGCCGTCATCGCCGCCGGCGTGGCGCCGGCGAGCCGGCCGACGGTCGCCGCCGCCATGACGTCGCTCACCAGATGAAGGCCGAGCAGGTGAATCGCGTCAACCGGCACGAGCCGGCAATCGCCGCCCGGGGCGCGGTCGGTGATCCACCCGCCATCCATCACCGTGCCTGCGCCGATCGAACGGTGGAACGCGAACAACCGCTTTCGCGCGCGCGCGTTTTTGGCGAGGGCCAGCACGGCCGGATCGTCGGCATTGATGACGGCCCAGTCCTCGGCCGTCTGGTTCTCGAAAATCCGCGACTTGGCCGCGGCGTAGGCACCGACGGTCGGATGGCGATCGAGATGGTCGGGCGAGAAGTTCAGCATCACCGCGATCCACGGATGGAACGTGTCGATCTGCTCGAGCTGGAAGCTGCTGGCTTCGACGACGTGGAGCATGTCGGGCGTCGAGGCAGCGACCTGCGCGCTCAGCGGCGCGCCGATGTTGCCGCCGACGGCCACCTTGAGGCCTGCCTGTTCGAGCATCCGGCCCGTGAGCGTGGTCGTCGTTGACTTGCCCTTCGTCCCGGTAATCGCGATGACGCGGCCCTGCAACCAGCGGAAGGCGAGCTCGATTTCGGCGATCACCGGCACGCCGCGGGCGCGGGCGGCGCGGATCATCGGCTGCTCGGGCGGCACGCCCGGACTGATCACGATGAGTTCGGCGTCGACGAAGGTCGCGGTGCGGTGGCCGCCGAGCTCCAGCGCGATGCCGCGGTCGGCGAGCGACACGGCTTCCGGAATGTCGGCGCGCGTGTCGGTCAGCGTCACCGCCGCCCCGCGGCTCGCGAGCAACTCGGCCGCCGCGATCCCGCTGCGGGCCGCGCCGACCACGGTGACCCGTTTGCGCTCCACCGAGAACGTCATCGCAGTTTCAACGTCGCCAATGACAGCAAGGCGAAAATGACGCCGAGGATCACGAATCGCGTGATGATCTTCGGCTCGCTCCAGCCGATCAATTCAAAGTGATGGTGGAGCGGCGCCATTTTGAACAGCCGCTGACCGCCGGTCGCCTTGAAGTAGCAGACCTGCAGAATCACCGAGGCCGCTTCGAGCACGAACACCCCGCCGACCACCGGCAGCAGCAGTTCCTGCTTGATGAGGATCGCAATCGTCGCCAACGCGGCGCCGAGCGCGAGCGACCCGACATCGCCCATGAAGATTTCCGCGGGGTAGGAGTTGTACCAGAGGAACCCGAGCGAGGCCCCGACCAGCGATCCGCCGAACACGGTCACTTCTGCCGCGGGCGGAAACCGGACGAGCAGCAGGTACTCCGCAAAGACGCGGTGCCCCGTCACGTACGCGAGCGCGGTGTAGGCGGCCGCCGCGATGGCAAACGTGCTGATCGCCAGGCCGTCGAGGCCGTCGGTCAGGTTTACCGCGTTCGAGGCGGCGACCAGGACGAAGGCGGCAAACGGCAGGTATCCCCAGCCGAGATCGGGGATCAGCCGCTTGAAGAACGGAAAGATCAGCCGCGTGCTGTAGAGATTGTTGTGCGCCAGCAGCAGCAGCGCCGCGCCGACGATCATGCCGACCAGCAGCTGGTACCCGATTTTGTACCGCGGCCGCAAGCCGTGATGCGACCGGCGCACGATCTTCAGATAGTCGTCGGCAAAGCCGATCGCGCCGTACGCCGCCGTCGTCAACACGGCGATCCAGACGTACACGTTCGTCAGGTCGGCCCAGAGCAGGGTCGGCACCAGCGCCGCCGTCAGAATCAACAGGCCTCCCATGGTGGGCGTGCCCGCCTTGGGTTTGTGCGTCTGCGGCCCTTCGGTGCGGATGACCTGCCCAATCTGAAACTCCCGCAATTTCCGGATCAACCACGGTCCCAGCAGTAAACAAATCGCCAGCGCCGACAGACTCGCGGCGGCCGTGCGAAACGTGATGTAGCGCGTCACGTTCAGCACCGACACCTGCGTGTGGAACGGATACAAGAGGTGAAACAGCATCAGCCTCGATCCGTTGTGAGCCGTTCGACCACACGCTCGGTCCCGACGCCGCGCGATCCTTTCACCAGCACCACATCGCCGGTCCGCACCAGCGGGACGAGGACCGCGGCCGCCTCGTCGCTCGTGGCGACGTGGCGGACATTCGCCCGACTCACGCCCGCGGCCGTCGCTGCCGCGGCGAGCGCCGCCGCCGGCGCGCCGCCGACCGCGATGACCAGATCGAGGCCGGCGCGCGCGGCCGCCCGGCCGACGTCCTCGTGCAGCGCGGCGCTGCGATCGCCGAGCTCCAGCATCTCGCCGAGGACGGCGACGCGCCGCGTGGCCGCCGCCGACGCGAGCATCTCGATGGCCCGCCGCGTCGCGGTGGGGTTCGCGTTGTAGCTGTCGTCGATCACGGTGATGCCGCTCGACAGCTTCAGCACGTTGCCGCGGTGCGGCGCCGGCCGCAGCGCCCGCGTCCGTTCGGCGATCGCCGCCAGCGGTACGTCGAACTCGAGCGCGACCGCCATCGCCGCGAGGACGTTGGCGAGGTTGCCGCGTCCGACGAGCGGCGTCTCGATGGCGACCTCGCCGTGGGGCGTCGCGACCTGCGCGCGCGAGCCTTCGACGCCCCGGTCGACGACCCGGGTGGCACGGACCGCGGCGTCGCGATCGATGCCGAAGGTGACCGTGCGTCCGCGAAAATGCGGCAGCCGCGCCACGATCCGATCGTCGTCGGCGTTGGCCACCAGCACGGTCGCGGCCGTCGCCCCCTCGAAGATCTCCGCCTTCGCGTCGGCAATCGCGTCGACGGACGCAAAAAAGCCGAGATGCGCCTCGCCGACGTTCGTCCAGACCCGCACCTCGGGTTCCGCGATGGCCACAAGCGTGCTGATCTCGCCGGCGTGATTCATCCCCAGTTCGACAACCGCGATGTCCGGCCGCTCGGTCACGTGCATGAGCGACAGCGGCAATCCAATGTGATTGTTCAAGTTCCCGCGGTTCCGGATGACGTGGTACCGCGTCGCGAGCAACTCGCTCGCAATTTCCTTCGTCGTCGTCTTCCCTGCGCTGCCGGTGATGGCCACGACGCGCGTCCCCGCTTCGCGCCGGACCGCACGCGCCAATGCCTGCAGCGCCGCGACCGTGTCGGCGACCACGATCACCACCGGCGCGGGTCGCCCCGCGCTCGCCACCGCCGCCCGCGTCGCCACCTCGGCGGCCGGCGGAACCACGACGCCGGCGGCGCCCGCCGCCATCGCGGCCGCGACGAACAAGGACCCGTCGAACCGCTCGCCGCGAATCGCGATGAACAACTCGCCGGCCTTCAGCGTCCGCGAATCGATTGAGACGCCGGAGAACTCCTGGCTGGCTTCCCCGACGCGAATCGACCCGCTCATCGCCGCGGCCACCCACGCCGCGGTCAACCGCACCACATTCACACGACGCCCGTGCGCCGTTTCGTCAGCGCCTCGCGCGCCACTGCCACATCGTCGAACGGCAGCGTGCGATCGCCGATCACCTGATATTTCTCGTGACCCTTGCCGGCGATCAGCACCAGGTCGCCGGGCCGCGCGATCTCAATCGCCTGCGCGATTGCGGCCCGGCGATCCACGATCGCCATCAGCCGCTGCTCGCTGTCCTTCCGCGTATCGGCGGTGATGCCCCGGCGGATCTCCTGAATGATCCGCAGCGGATCTTCGTTGCGCGGGTTGTCGGAGGTGATCAC
>JBPYEE010000011.1:0-11523 GCA_051985095.1 Vicinamibacterales bacterium
GTTCGGCCTGCGCGGCGACTACCAGCTGTCGAGGAGCAACTCGCTGCTCGTTCGTTATCTGCGCGAAACAACCGACCGCGTGCAGCCGCCGCCGATCGGCACGACGTTCAATCCGACGGCGCAGGAAGCCCGAGCGACGCTCCAGGACTTCATGACGTCGGACACGCACCTGTTCGGCAACAACGCCATCAACGTCGCGCGCTTGTCGTCGAGCCGCATCTACGCCAACCCGGCGGTGACGAGCGGCTTGAGCAACCAGGCGTACGGCATCAACGTGCCGAACACGAATCCCGCCGCGCAGGGTCTCGCGTCGATCCTGGTCACCGGCTACTTCACGCTCGGGGACCCGCAGCAGCCCTTCGTGAATCGCGTGAACCAGGTCTTCGACTGGAGCGACGACTTCACCTGGATCAAAGGGCGCCATCAGTTCAAGTTCGGCGGCGACATCCAGCACCAGCACATGGTGGTCGCGTTCATCAACCGCCCGAACGGCGACTACACCTTCTCGGGCAACGTGACCGGCAACGCCGTCGCGGACTTCCTCCTCGGACTGCCGTTTCAGTTCCGACGAACCACGAAGAACCAGGCACAGGACGGAACGGCGCCGGCCTTCGCGCTCTACGCGCAGGACGAGTTCCGCTGGTCGCGCGTCACGATCGACTATGGCGTCCGCTATGAGGTGGCGCCCCCGTTTGTCGATGTCAATGGCGCGCTGAACGCCTTCTATCCCGGCTTCCAGTCAACGCGGTTCCCCAACGCCCCGCAGGGTCTGGCCTATCCCGGTGATCCGGGCATCCCAAACGGGACGTACGCGACCGACAAGGACAACTTCGCGCCGCGGGTCGGCGCGGTGTGGGATGTCAATGGCGATGGCCGGACCACCCTGCGCGGCGCCTGGGGTGTGTTCTACGACACGATCGCGGGCCAGGGCGACTTCTTTCAAAACGGCGTCCTTGCGCCGCCGTTCACACCGCTGCTGCAGATTGACGCCCCGGCGCCAATGACGCTGCAGAACCCGCTGAGCGCCTCGACTGCCGGCGCTGCCGACTTCCCGCCCGGTCTGACGATCATTGGCTGGGGCCCCAGCTTCTCCACGGCGTACGCCTATCATTACAACGCGACGCTGCAGCGGCAGCTCGGCGCGAACATGGCGGCGGAAGTCGGCTACGTCGGGTCCCTCGGACGCGATCTCCCGATCTTCATGGAGGTCAATCCGGGCCTGTACACACCCGGACAGACCGTCCCCGGCGCGCGGCTCTTCCCGGCGTTTGCGCTCGTGCGGCCGACCTTCTCCGTCGCGCGATCCGAGTACAACGCCCTGCAGGCGAGCCTGCGCATGCGGCCCACGCGGGGCATCAACTTCCTCGCCTCGTACACGCTGAGCAAGTCGATGGACAATGTGTCGGGCCTGAACATCGGCGGCGACATGCGTCCCTCGCTGCCCGTCACGATCGGCAACCAGGCCAGCATCGATCAGTCGCTCGCCTACGAGTGGGGCCCCTCGCTGTTCGACGCGCGGCATCGCTTTGTGGCGAGCTTCGGCATCGAGCTGCCGACACCGGAGCGTCTCGGCTCGGCGGCGCGTCGGACGCTCGGCGGCTGGCAGGTGAACGGCATCGTGCAGGCGCAGACTGGCTTCCCCTTCACGATCTACGACCCGCTGACCGACATTCGGTACCTGACGAATCGGCCCAACATGACGTGCGACCCGAACGCCGCCGCGCCGCACACGGTCGATCAGTGGTTCGATACGTCCTGTTTCATGCGGCGGCCCCTGGCGACCACCGGCACAACCCTCGGCACCGAGCCGCGCGACGCCGTTCGCGGCCCGGGGTTCGGCGAGACGGACCTGTCGCTGTTCAAGAACGTCGATACCATCCGCGGGCAGCGGCTGCAACTGCGGCTCGAGATCTTCGACCTCTTCAATCAGATCCGCTTCAACCAGCCCGGCAACCTGATCGGCACGTCGACGTTCGGCAAAATCACGACCGCGCAGGACGGCCGCGTCGTCCAACTCGGACTGAGGTACATTTTCTGAGGGGGCACTTATGACAACTATCGTCGCGCTCGCCCTCTCGGCCGCGGCGGCGGCGGCACCGGTCAATCTGACGCTGACCGCGGTCGACGGCGTCAAGGTCGGGCACTTTACGCTTACCGAGCGGCCCACGGGCTGCACGGTGATCATCGTGAAAGAGGACACGACCGGCGGTGTCGACGTCCGCGGCGGCGCGCCCGGCACGCGCGAGACCGACGTCCTCAATCCCGTCAACAACGTGCAGATTGTGAATGGCATCGCGCTGTCGGGTGGCAGCGCCTACGGCCTCGACACGGCGACCGGGTTGATGCGGTGGCTCGAGGAGCACAACCTCGGCTACAAGGTCGGTCAGGCCGGCATCGTGCCGATTGTGCCGGCGGCGATTCTCTTCGACTTGCCGTTCGGCGGCAAACCGAAGATTCGTCCGACCGCCGATTGCGGGTACAAGGCCGCCGAGGCCGCGACATCTGGGCCGGTCCAGGAAGGCAACGTCGGTGCCGGCGCCGGGGCGACCGTCGGCAAGACGGCCGGCCGCCCGATGAAAGCCGGCGTGGGATCGGCGGCGATCCGCCTGCCGAACGGACTGGTCGTCGCCGCGCTCGTCGCCGTCAATGCGTCGGGCGACATCATCGATCCGTCGACCGGTCAGGTGATCGCCGGCACGCGGACCGCGGACGGCAGGCACCTGGCCGACGCGCGTAAGCTCCTGCGCGAGGGCGCCGGGCGCGGCGGACGCGCCGGCGAGAACACCACTATCGGCGTCGTCGCGACCAACGCCAGGCTGACGAAGGTGCAGGCGCAAAAAATGGCGCAGATGGCGCACGATGGCTACGCGCGCGCGATCTCGCCGGTGCACACGCCGGGCGACGGCGACACCATCTTCTCGGTCGCGACCGGCACATGGGGGGGCGACGTCAACTACGGGCAGATCGGAGCCCTGGCGGCCGAGGCGATGGCCGACGCGATCGTGCGTGCAGCGACGCAGGCGGCGAGTTCGAACGGCGTGCCGTCGGCGGCCGAACTGGGAACGATTCCGGCCCGGCTCAAACCGTGACCGGGTTGCGCCGCCGGCAATGCCTGCACGCAATCCACCGCCGCGTTTATTGAGTTCGATCCGTTCCGGGAATGCGTCGCGGGACGCTGAACGCGGAGACGTTTGGTCCGAACGAGGCGGACGCGACCTTCGGCCCCGAGGTGAAGTTCGGCGGGATTCTGGCGGGCATGAAGCCGAACGGCCGCCGGGCGGCGGCGATCAATTTCCTGGACTGCTGGAGGCTGACGCCGAACGCGCGGTTCGGGGTCAGCCTCCACAAATTGTCGGGTAAAGCGCTGTACTCGATCGACTGTGCTACCGAGTGGGGACCTTCAGCGCCTCCAGGTGCGTGACGACATCCTGGCCTGACGTGGCTGGTTTGACGGCATGGTCGATGTCGGCGATCTTCCCGGTCGGATCAATATAGAAGGTCCAGCGCTTGGCGAACTGGCGGTCAGGCGGCGTATCGGCCGAGATCACGCCGTAGGCGAGCGCCACCTTCTTGTCCGGGTTGGCGAGCATCGGAAAATCCGCATGCTCCTTCTCGGCGAACGCTTTGTTGTCGTCAAGGGTGTCGACGCTGATCATGAAGTACTTGGTGTTGAACTTACGGATGAGTCCCCCGCTCTCACGGAGCGAGTTGCACTCAGCGGTTCAACCGGCGGTAAACGCTTTTGGAAACCAGGCGAGCACAACCCACTGGCCCTTCAGATCCTTGAGACTGTAGGTCTTGCCGTCGGTTGCCTGGAGCGTGAAGTCGGGGGCGGGGTCGCCGACCTTGAGGTCGGCCTGCTGGGCGGTGCCAGTCCCCGCAAGCAGCGCGCACGCGGCAAGCGCGAGCGGCACTGTCCGGAACACGTGCTTCATCGATCCTCCTGTGGTTCCAAACGATAGCACAGGCACGGTTTTCGCAACGGAGGAAGATTCGTCGATGCAAAAAGGGTTACTCCTGGCGCTGGCGCTCGGCGCGGCGGTCGCGTGTTCCGAGAATTCCGGCTCAACCGCACCCACCACGGCGGCCGCGCTGACCGGCCGGTGGACCGGCCCGATGTCCTTTCAGGGCGTCTCGGGCGTCATGACCGTGCAGCTGACGCAGACCGGCGGCAGTGTGACGGGTCCGGTGACGATCGCGCTGCCCTCCGGGGTCGTTCTCCTCAATGGCTTCCTCACCGGCACGCTGACCGGATCCTCGCTCACCTACACCATCTCGGTGGGAGCGGGCGGGATCCCGGCCCAGCCCCAGTGCGCCGGCCAGTTGACGGGCACGATGACCGCGACCGCCGTGACCCTGAGCGGCCCGGTGACGCTGACGTCGAGCAACTGCACGTCGCTGACCGCCACGACGGCGGTCACCTTGATCAAGTCATAGTGGACGAACGGATGGCGGGAACCGGGACGCGAGGCTTACAGGATGCCGGACAGTTCGGCGGACACGATTTTTTCGCACTGCGGGCAAATCAGCACCCGGCCGGCCCGCGGCAGCGGCGAGGTAAAGGTGACCTGCGTTCGCACCAGCCGAACGGCGCGCATGGTCCGAATGACCTCGCGGCAGTGCGGGCATCTGGCCGGCGCTTCGAGCGCATAAACGGCGCCGCCTTGCCACTCGGTCGATATGTCGCTGGTACTGAGATCGCCGATGTCAAACGTCTCGTCGTTGCCCTCTGAGGCCATTGGCCTGTCTATCGGGTCGAGACGTTCACGCCGATACGCCGCCTGCTCATTACCCGCTTTGATGGTCGGAGTGAACCGGTGACACAATTTGGAGTGGTGCCCAGGGCGGCCCTCGTGTGTGCCTTCGCAACGTGTCTGGCAGCTCTGGTGTCAGCCGACGACCTGTCGCTCCGGGACATGCGATGGCGCCACATCGGGCCGTTTCGCGGGGGTCGAACGGTTGGTGCGGCGGGCGTGGCCCGGCAGCCGAACGTCTTCTACATCGGCGTGAACAACGGCGGCGTCTGGAAGACGACCGACTTCGGTCAAACGTGGACGCCGATCTTCGATGCGCAGCCGACGCAGTCGATCGGGGCGGTGGCCGTTGCACCGTCCGATCCGAACATCGTCTACGTCGGCAGCGGCGAGGGGTTGCAGCGTCCCGATCTCTCGGTCGGCGATGGCATTTACAAGTCCACCGACGCGGGGACGACCTGGACGCATCTCGGCCTTCGCGACGCCCGCCAGATCGGGGCGCTCATCATCGATCCGACGGATCCGAACCGCGTCTTCGTCGCGGCGCTCGGGCATTCGTACGCGCCGAACGACGAGCGCGGGGTCTTTCGGACGACCGACGGCGGGCGAAGCTGGCAGAAGGTGCTGTACAAGGACGACAACACCGGCGCGATCGATCTCGCGTTTGATCCGGCCAATCCGCAGATCGTCTATGCGGCGCTGTGGGCGGCGCGCCAGGGTCCCTGGGAGTACAACAACGCCTATGTCGGCCCGACCAGCGGACTGTTCAAATCGGCGGACGGCGGCACCACATGGCAGGCGTTGACTGGAGGGCTGCCGACCGCGGCCCAGGGTGTGAGCCGCATCGGCATCGGCATCGCGCCGAGCAATCCGCGGCGCATTTACGCCTGGGTCGCCGCGGCGCGCGAGGCTGCCGGCATCTACCGATCCGACGATGGGGGCGAGGCGTGGACGCGGGTCAACGATGAACCGCGCGTGTGGGAGCGCGGCGACGACTTCGCCAACATCCGCGTCGATCCCACGAATCCCGACATCGTTTACGTCGCCAACACCTCGACCTACCGATCGACCGACGGGGGCCGTTCGTTCACGGCCTGGAAGGGCGCACCGGGCGGCGACGATTACCACACAATCTGGATCAACCCCACCAACCCCGACATCATCCTGATTGCCTCCGACCAGGGGGCGACGATTACGGTCAACGGTGGCCGGACGTGGAGCTCGTGGTACAACCAGCCGACCGCCCAGATGTTCCACGTCACCACCGACAACCGGTTTCCGTACTGGGTGTACGGCGGCCAGCAGGAAAGCGGATCCGCGGCCGTCGTGAGCCGCGGCAACTACGGTCAGATCACGGTTCGCGACTGGCACCCGGTCGGTGTCGAGGAGTACGGCTATGCCGCGCCCGATCCGCTGCACCCGGGAATTGTGTACGGCGGCAAAGTCACGCGCTTCGACGAGCGCACAGGGGACGTGCAGAACGTCGGGCCGGTCGTCGTGCGCGAATCGCCTGGCGATCCGAACGCGGCCGACCGGTTCGACCGCACGGCGCCGATCCTGTTCTCGGCCGCCGATCCACACGTGCTGTTCTTCGCGTCCCAGCGCCTGTTCAAGACGGTGGATGGCGGCCACAGCTGGACGGTGGTCAGCGGCGATCTGACGCGCCCGGCTCCCGGCATCCCGCCGACACTCGGCATCTACAGGCCCGACGCAGCGAAAAGCGGCCACCGCGGCGTGATCTACTCGATTGGCCCCTCGCCGATCGACGTGAACGTCATCTGGACGGGTTCCGACGACGGCGCGGTCCACATCACGCGCGACGGCGGGGCACACTGGTCGGACGTGACCCCGCCGGAACTTACCGCGTGGAGCAAGGTGACCCAGATCGACGCGGGGCATTTCGACGTCAAGACCGCGTACGTGTCGGTGTCGCGTTTCCGCCTCGACGATCTGACGCCGCTCGTGTTTCGGACGCACGACGGGGGAACCACCTGGACGAGGATCGCGAGCGGGATCGACACCGGCTCGGTGAACGTCGTCCGCGAAGATCCGCGCGTGCGCGGACTGCTCTACGCGGGAACCGAACGTGGCGTCTACGTCTCGTTCGACGACGGCGCGCGCTGGCACTCGCTGACGCTGAACCTGCCGCGCACGTCGGTGCGCGATCTCGTCGTCCACGACGACGACCTCGTGATTGCGACCCACGGTCGCGGGTTCTGGATTCTCGACAACGTGACACCGCTCCGCGACCTCGCAACGGGCGGACACGGAACCCGGCTCCTGAAACCTCAAGGTGCGATTCGGCTGCGGCGGAATCAAAACACCGACACGCCGTTGCCGCCTGAAGTGCCGGCGGGACAGAACCCGCCCGACGGCGCCATGATCGATTACTACCTCGATCGGGATGCGACGGGACCGGTGACGCTCGAGGTGTGGACCTCGACGAACACGCTTGTGCGCCGATATGCGAGCGCCGACCAACCGTCGCCGGTCGACGAACGCGAGCTGCACGTGCCGGCCTACTGGGTGCGCCCGCCGCACCTGTTGCCGGCCACCGCGGGCATGCATCGGTTCATCTGGGACTTCCGGTATCCGCCGCCGGACGCCTTCGAGCATGACTATCCGATCTCCGCGATCGACCGCGACACGCCGCGCGAGCCGCAAGGCGTGTTTGCGACGCCGGGCACCTACACCATCAAGCTGACGGTCGAGGGTCAGACCTTCACCGAACCGCTCACGCTGAAGATGGATCCCCGCGCGTCGGTGACGCCACTCGATCTGCAGCGTCAGTTCAGCCTCGCGACGAGGATCGTCGAGCTGATGCATCGCAGCTATGTCGCGAAGCTGACCGATCTGAACAACGACCTCGCCGCCGTGCTCGACGTCGTCGAGGGCAGCGATCGGCCGCCGACCCGACAGGCGGCACAAGCGGTCACCGACCTGGAGCGCCGACTCGATGCGGCGCTCGCGAAAGCCAGGCCGTGACCATGGGTTGTCGCGCGGCGCTCCGCCTCGCCGGCTCGTACGGGTGCGCGACCGTCGCCATCGGCCTGACGCTCTGCGGGTCAGCCGATCTCAACGCGCGCCAGCGCCCGCCGAAGCCGACGCTGAGCGTCGATGCCGACACGCGGCTGCTGGTTGTGGCACCGCATCCCGACGATGAGACGCTGGGCGCCGGCGGGCTGATGCAGCGGGTGCGCGCGCAGGGCGGGCAGGTGCACGTCGTGTATCTCACCGACGGCGATGGCTACCCGGAGGGCGTGCGCGTCGAGGATCACATCGAGACGCCCGTCGCCCGCGACTACCGCGGATACGGGCGGCGCCGCCGCGCCGAAGCGCGCGCCGCGCTGAACGCGTTGAAGCTCGGCGGCTACGCCTACACATTTCTCAGCTTTCCGGATGGCGGTCTCTGTCGGCTGACCCGGGAGTACTGGTCGGAGCGGCGCGCCGCCTATCGATCGCCGTTTACACGACTCGATCGACCGCCGAAATCCGAGATCGTCGTCCCGGACACCGAATACCGCGGTGAGGATCTGACGCTGGAGCTCGCGCGGATCATCGCCGATTTCAAGCCGACGATCGTCCTCGTGCCTCGCCGCGAAGATCAACACCCGGATCATTGCGCCGCCTGGTACTTCGTCGCCGACGCGCTCGGCGACATCGTCCGCGTGCAACCGGATTTCAGGACCGACCTGCTCAACTACATCGTGCATTTCTACTCGTGGCCGTTCGAGGACGAAAACCCCCATCTGCCGCCGCCGCCCGGCCTGAAAGGGGGCGTGTCGGGGTGGATAGAGTTTCCGTTGACGCCCGCCGAACAGCGGGCCAAGCGCGACGCGCTGCGGCGCTACGTGACACAGGAGCACATGATGAGTTGGTTTCTGGCCGGGTTCGCGCGCTCGAACGAGGTGTTCTCGCGGCCGGCAACGCCACACGTCGTGCTGCCGGCGCGCCGCAATCTGTGCTGCGATTAGCCAGGCCGGCTGGCCTGCCGGCGGTCGCGATATGATTTGCCTTCCATGGCTGTTCCGGTTCTCGCGGCGCCTCCCGTCCCGTCGACTCTCCCGTGGTACCGCGAGGTCACCCGCGACCAGTGGAAGGTGTTCGCCGCGTCGTATCTCGGGTGGGTTCTCGATGGGTTCGATTTCACGATCCTGACCTTCCTCCTCGTCGACATCCAGCGGAGCTTCACCGTGAGCGCCGCGCTCGCGGGCGCCCTCGGCACGATTACGTTGATCTTCCGTGTCGCCGGCGGCATCGGCGCCGGCACCTGCGCCGACCGCTGGGGGCGCAAGGGTCCGCTGATGTTCTCGATCCTCTGGTACTCGATCTTCGCGTTCCTCAGCGGCTTCTCCACCTCCTATCGCATGCTGTTCGCGCTGCGCGCGCTCTTCGGGATCGGCATGGGCGGCGTGTGGGCCGCCGGGATGCCGCTGACGCTCGAGCACTGGCCGGCCCGCCTCCGCGGCACGGCGTCGGGGCTGATGCAGAGCGGATACTCGCTCGGCTTCCTGCTTTCGGCCGTCGTTTTCCAGTTCGGCTATCCCCTCGTCAATCACGGCCAGGATCTCGGCTGGCGGGTGATGCTGTGGATCGGCGTGCTGCCGGCGCTTCTGGTCCTCTTCATCATGCGCGGCATTGCGGAAAGCCCGGTGTGGCTCGCACGGCAGCGGCACCTGCGCGACCGCCAGCAGCGCGACCGGCTCTCGCTCATCGGACTGTTCACGCCGGACGTCGTCTGGACCACGGTCCACACGGCGCTGCTGATGGGCGCGTTCCTGTTCATGTACCACTCGATCACCTTCTGGTACCCGACGCTCATCACGCGGATGCACCATCAGACGCTGCCGTTCCTGTTCGCGCTGAACCTCGGCGGCGTGAGCGGCGCCGTCGTCGTCGGTCACATCTCCGAGCGGCTCGGGCGCCGCGGTGCGGCGACACTGTCGACGCTCATCGGAATTGTCACGCTGCCGCTGTACGTGTGGACGGCGAACGCACCGCTGCTCTGGCTGGGTGCGCTGCTCATGGGCTTCTTCGGCGCCGGCAACTTCGGGGTGGTCCCGGCCTATCTGAACGAGCGCTTTCCGACGGCGGTCCGGGCGGCCGGCGCCGGGTTCGCCTATCACGTGGGGGCCGGCATCGGCTCGTTCACGCCGACGCTGGTCGGACGGCTTCAGGACGTCGGCTTCTCGCTGCCCTTCGCGATGAGCGTGTGCGTCGCCGGATCGGGCCTCCTGGTGATGATCCTCATCTGGCTCGGACCCGAGACGCGCGGTCGCGAGTTCCATCCGACCGACCAGGGTCGCTAGCGGCGCGCCGGCGTGGGCCCGCGGCTGGTGCGGCGGGGCCGCGATGATGGCATAATGCCCGCCCACATGGCCTACCCGGTGACAGTCAGCGTGGAGCCGCTGATGACGCATCGGAACCGGCTGACCACCGCGTTCCGCCTGATACTCGCGATCCCGCACATCCTGCTCGTCGGGGGCATCGGCATCGGCGTCGCGACCTCGAATCGCGGGCTCGGACAATCCTTCGGCGGCCACGGCGGCGTGCTCGGGTACATCGTGTTCGTGCTGGCGGTCGTCAGCTGGTTCACGCTTGTCATCGGCGCGACGCACATCGTCGGCATCCGCCAGTTCACCACCTTCTATCTGCGGTGGCGCGTGCGGGCGCTGGCCTATCTGATGCTGCTCGAGGACGCCTATCCCCCGTTTGGCGACGCGCCGTATCCGGCGTCGATCACGATCGCCGATCCGGCCACGCGCGATCGGCTGACCGTCGCATTCCGGATCATTCTGGCGATCCCGCAGTTCATCGTCCTCTTCTTCCTCCTCTTCGCCTGGTGGGTCACCGCAGTCGTGGCGTGGTTCGCGATTCTCTTCGGCGGTGACTATCCCGGAGGTCTGTACGACTTCGGCGTCGGCTGCCTGCGATGGATGCTGCGCGTGGAGGCGTACGTGCTGCTGCTCGTCGACGACTATCCGCCGTTCTCGTTGACCTGACTCGGGCGCTTCGGCGGGCCGGCGGCGGCCGTTACTTCACCGACACGCCCGCGCCGACGATCAGCAAGGTCGTGCGCGGGCTGCCCGGATTGGGGGCGTACGGGATCCCGGGATCGATCTGGTAGAACCGGACGTCGAAGCTGAAGGCGAGATGCCTCTTCGCAAACCAGCGCGCGCCGCCACCGTAGTCGACCGTTCGCATCCGGTCCGAATCAGGGGGCAGCGGCGCTTGCCCCTGCGGCACAATCGACCAGATCGACGCTCCGAGGCCGCCGCTGATGTAGCTCCAGCCGTTGCCGTTGCCGAAGTTGAATGACAGCTGCGGCGCAATCGTCCGAAACGTCTCGGTCGCCGCGCGCAGATCGGTGCCGCCGAGCGGCGTTTGCTTCGCCCGGCTCGCGGCGAACTCGCCGCCCACGCCGACCGTCAGCGCCTTCCACGTGAATACGTAGACGTGCGCCCCGACCTGCACGCCGAAGCCGACACCAGGCAGTTCGGCCAACTGCATGTTGCGGCTCGCCGCCAGCTGGGCGTCGTCGGGGAACCGCGGCACCGTCGCATGGAGGTCGACGACGAACGGCCCGATACCGGGCGGCGGTTCCTGTGCCACGAGCGGTCGCGCGACCGAGAGCAGCACCAGCGCAAGGGCAAGCCGCATCGGAGGCCACGATTGTAACCGGTGACCGTTCGATGCGTTCAGGGCGAACGACGGAGGGCGGTCGCGAGGCGTTGTTGCAGATCGTCGACGATGACGAGTCGTGAGATCT
>JBPYEE010000012.1:0-8324 GCA_051985095.1 Vicinamibacterales bacterium
CTTCGTGCCCCTGCCCGCTATATCGGAGGTCGGCCGAATGCGCGATCACGACCTGGTCGGCGGCAACGCCCGACCGCGTCAGCAGCGCCACACCCTCGCGCTCCATGGCGGTGCGGATGTTGTTGACGCGTTCCCAGTCGAGCTCGTCGAGCGACTCGATCGCCGTGCGCACGAAGTCGAACGACAACGGCGCCGTCAGAAACCCGAGGGTCGACGCCACGCCGGCGCCAAGCGGAAGGATGATGGCCGGGTTGTGGAGGATCGCTGCAACGCCGAACGCGTGGACGGGGCCCGCCCCGCCAAACGCGAAGATCGGAAACATCCGGGCGTTCTTGCCGCGTTCGATCGCGTGAATGCGCGCCGCGTTCGCCATGTTCTCGTTCACGATGTGATGGATCCCCCAGGCGGCCTGGGTCACGTCGAGCTCGAGCCTCCGGCCAACGTGCTCCTCGATCGCCGCGCGAGCCGCCGCGTCGTCGAGCCGCATCCGTCCACCGAGGAAGTACGCCGGATCGAGGTAGCCGAGGACGAGATCCGCGTCAGTCACGGTTGGGTAGGTGCCACCTCGCCCGTAGCACACCGGACCTGGATCGGCGCCCGCGCTCTCAGGGCCGACTTGCAACAGCCCCAACGCGTCGACTGACGCGATCGACCCGCCGCCCGCGCCGATCTCGATCATCTCGATGACGGGAACCTTGATCGGCAGCCCCGATCCACGCTTGAAGCGATAGACGCGATCGACCTCGAGCTGCGACGAGCGGAGCGGCCGGCCGTCCTCGATCAGGCACACCTTCGCGGTCGTGCCGCCCATGTCGAACGACAGCAACTCGGGCTGATTGGCAAGCCGTCCGACGTGAGCGGCTGCCAGCGCACCGGCGGCTGGTCCTGATTCCAGGAGCCGAATCGGGAACTCGCGGCTCGTTTCGACCATCGCGATGCCGCCCGACGAAAGCATGATCCTCAGCTCGCCCGGGATTCCGGCATCGCGAAGCTTGCGCTCGAGTTCGGCCAGGTACCGATCGACCAGGCTCTTGACGTATACGTTGCACACAGTCGTCGATGTGCGCTCGTATTCCTTGATCTCGGGCACCACATCGGAGGCGAGTGAGATCTGCACGCCAGGCGCGACACGTCCGATGACGTCGCGAACCCGCCGCTCGTGGACGGGATTGCGGTAGGCGTGCAGCAGCGAAACAGCGATTGCGGTGATGCCGCGCGAGACGATTTCCGCCACGAGCCGCTCGACCTCCTGTTCGTCGAGCTCGCGCAGGACGCTTCCGTCGGACAGAATTCGCTCGGTGATCTCGAATCGCAGATAGCGGGGCACGATGTCGCGCGGCGGCTCGAGCGACAGGTCATACATGTCGTACCGGTGTTCGCGTCGGATCTCGAGCGCGTCGCGGAACCCGCGCGTGGTGATCAGTGCGGTCGGCGCGCCTTTGCGCTCGATGATCGCGTTTGTCACGAGGGTCGTCCCGTGGATGACGTTGCCGACGCCGGCCGCGGCAGTGCCGGAGGTCGCCAACGCCTCGCGAACGGCCGCGTCGACGGCAGTCGACGGGTCAGCCGGTGTGGTCAGTGTTTTGACAATCGTGACGTCGCCGGTCGCGTCGTCGACGAGCAGCAAATCGGTGAACGTGCCGCCGATGTCGATGCCGATGCGGGCATGGGCGGCGGCGCAGGCCTCGGGCAAAGCGGGCACTCCTCGTGTCGTGCGTGTCCGGCGCCTCGTGCAAGAAAAATACCTGGACCCGGCTGCGGGCGGCGCCGGGCGGTGTTCCCGCGTTCGTACCGCCCTTGTAGCAACGCTTCGCTGGAGAAACATCCCGTTGCAACAGTTCGTTTCGGCGGCGCCCGCGTGACCATCGGCGCGTCGCGATGGCGTCGCCCGCCGAACAAATCTCGCCCGCCGGCGCGGAACGGGAATTGCCAAACGGCGCGGAGGATGGTCTCGGTGGAAGTGTCGCCGGTGCGGCGCGCGGCGCGGGGCATTGCAATCGCGATCGCGCTCAGCGTGGTGATGGCAGCGTGTCAGCAGCGGGGATCGCTGCGGTTCAATGTCATCGTCCCCAAGGCGCGCCGGACGACGCCGGTCGACGGCCGGCTCATCCTGATCCTCTCAACGACCGGGAAGAGCGAGCCGCGGCTCGAGATCAGAGAGCCGCGCCAGCAGATCACGGCTGACAAGAACACGAAGCAGAAGTACCAGATGTTCGGCGTCGATCTGGACGGCCTGGCTCCCGATCGGGCCGCGGTCATCGATGGCGCCGCCCTGGGGTTCCCGATCGAGAGCCTGTCGCAAGTGCCGGCCGGCGATTACACCGTTCAGGCCGTGCTGAACATGTACGAGACCTACCATCGCAGTGACGGCAAGGTGGTCAAGCTGGCGCCGGATCACTGGGAGGGCCAAATCTGGCGCACGAAGCCGGGGAATCTTTACAGCGCGCCGCAGCGTGTTCATATCGATCCGATGTCCGGCGGCACGATCACGATGTCGCTCGACAACGAGATCCCGCCATTGCCGGACCCGAAGGACACGACATATCTGAAGTACGTGCGAATCGAGAGCAAACTCCTCAGCGACTTCTGGGGACGCAAGACTGAACTCGGCGCGTGGGTGCTCCTGCCGTCGGGATTCGTCGAGCACCCGAATTCGTACTACCCGCTGGTCGTGAACCTGGGCCGCTTCAGCGCCGATTTTGAGGCGGGCCAGGCGAAGTTCGCCGCCGATCCGGCCGATTCGACGCTTACGGGCGTGGACAAGATCGCGGCCGAGTACGACGGTCACTTCTATGATGACTGGACCGGCGCCAGCATGCCGAAGATGCTGGTGATGAACATCCAGCACGCGAACCCGTACTACGATGAGTCGTACGCGGTGAATTCGGCGAACATCGGGCCGTACGGCGATGCGATCACGAAGGAGCTGATTCCACACATCGAGAAGACGTTCCGCGGCATCGGCCGGCCCTGGGCGCGCATGTTGACCGGCTGCTCGACCGGCGGATGGGAGGCGCTCGGACTACAGATCTTCTATCCCGATTTCTTCAACGGCACCTGGGCTGGCGCGCCAAGCCCGATCGACCTCCGCGCCGACGGCCTGGTCAACATCTACGACGACAAGAACGCGTACTGGTATCAGGGACCGTTTGCGCGCGTGCCGCGGCCGTCGGGCGGCAGCCGCGGGACGAACGACGTGCTGCCGACGGATCGAATCGAGGACGACCACGTTGGCATCACGATGGAACAGGACAACCGCGCTGAGCTCGTCGTCGGCACGCATGGCCGCGGCGCCGGGCTTTGGGACGCGATGCAGGCGGTCTTCTCACCGGTGGCCGACGATGGATATCCGAAACCGATCTGGGACAAGCGGACCGGCGTGATCGATCACGACGTCGCCGACTACTGGCGTGAACACTATGACCTGAGCTACATCATGCGGCGCGACTGGGCGTGGCTCGGCCCGAAGCTGGTCGGGAAGATTCATCTGACAGTCGGGACTGCGGATCAGTGGTATCTGGCCAACGCTGTGCGGTACGTCGACGCGTTTCTGAAGAGCACGACAGATCCGGCCTACGAGGGAAGCGTCGAGTACGGCCAGCGGTTCATCCACTGCTATCAGGGGGATCCCGACACGAACCTCGCCGCGTCGAGCCGCACCGTCCTGCAGAGGCAGTTGCCGGTGATGCAAGCTCGCATGCTCAAAACGGCTCCAGCGGGAGCTGACGTGCGGAGCTGGAGGTACTAATGGCGCGCGCGCACATCGGCTCAACGGCGAATGGAAAACGACGATCGATGTCGGTCGTTGGCGGCATCGCCGCCGCGATTTCGCTCCTGGCCGGATTGGCTGCCTGTCAGGCGACGCCACGACATCAGGCGCTCGTCTTCCGCGTGAGGATGCCGAAGGCGCGCCGTGCGCTGCCGACCGACGGCCGCCTCCTCATCGTGTTGTCGAAGGATCCAAGCCGCGAGCCGCGGATGCAGATCGCACAGAACGCGAACACGCAGCAGGTGTTCGGCATCAACGTGGACGGCGTATCGCCAGACGGCATCGCGACGCTTGACAGGGAGGCGGTGGGCTACCCAATCGAGTCGCTCGATGCGCTTCCCCCCGGCGAGTACAACGTGCAGGCGGTGCTCAATATCTACGAAACGTTCCGTCGGAAGGACGGACACGTCATCAAGGCGGCGATGGATCACTGGGAGGGGCAGCGCTGGAACACAAAGCCGGGAAACCTCTACAGCGAACCGCGCAGCCTGTGGATCGATCCCGCAGCCGGCGGGACGATCGATCTCGCGCTCTGGAAGGAGATCCCGCCGTTTCCGTATCCAACCGACAGCAAGTACGTGAAGTACGTCCGAATCGAAAGCAAGCTCCTCAGCGAATTCTGGGGCCGCAAGTTCGAGCTCGGCGCGTTTGTCCTCCTGCCCGACGGATTCGACCGGCATCCCGACGCGCACTATCCGCTCATCGTCAACCCCGCGCACTTCCCGACTGGCATCACCGTGTACTCGACGGCATCCCCTGATCCGACGGCACGCGGCAACGAGAAGACGGCGCAGGAAACCGCCTATCGCTTCTATAAGGAATGGACGAGCGGGAAGCTGCCGCGCATGCTCCTGATGGCGATCCAGCATCCCACGCCGTTCTACGACGATTCCTACGGGGTGAACTCGGTGAACAATGGGCCGTTCGGCGATGCGATCACGCAGGAGCTGATTCCATACGTTGAGAAGAAGTTCCGTGGCATCGGGCAGCCTTGGGCGCGTACGCTGACCGGCTGCTCGACCGGCGGCTGGGAAGCGCTCGGCATGCAGGTCATGTATCCGGACTTCTACAACGGTACGTGGGCCGGTGCGCCAAGCCCGATCGACTTCCGCGCCTGGCGGCTCGTCAACATCTATGACGACGACAACGCATACTCGTACGAAGGTGCATGGGGTCTCGTGCCGCGTCCCGGCGTCGGCAATCGCGGCCCGAACGAAGTGCTGCCGGTCAATCGGATGGAAGACGATCACGTCGGCATCACGATGGAGCAGGACAACTACTACGAGCTCGCGATCGGCGATCATGGCCGCGGCGCCGGGCTCTGGGACGGCATGCAGGCGGTGTTCGGACCAATCGCCGACAACGGATATCCCGGACTGATCTGGGACAAGCGGACGGGCGCGATCAATCACGAAGTCGCGACGTACTGGCGCGAGCATGCCGATCTCGGATACATCCTGAAGCGCGACTGGGCCAAGCTCGGCCCCAGACTCGCCGGGAAGATTCATCTGACAGTCGGTACCACGGATCAGTGGTACCTTGCCAACGCCGTGCGCTATGTGGACGCGTTCCTGAAGACGACAAAGGATCCCGCATACGGCGGCTCCGTCGAGTACGGGGATCGCTTCATCCACTGCTATCAGGGTGACCCGACGACACCGCTGTCGATCTCGGGCCGGATGGCGATCACAAAAGAGATGCCGCAGATGGCCGATCGCATGATCAAGACCGCGCCGCAGGGCGCGGATGTCAAGAGCTGGCGGTACCAATGACATCTCATCGCGTCGGCGTTGTCGCGGTCTTTGGAGTCGTTCTCGCCGGTGTCGTGCCCGTCGGTGGATGCACCGATCGCCCCGAGCAGGCGCCGTCGAGCGCCACCGGCGCTGTCGATCCGGCCTTGCTGCAGGGATTGCGATACCGGATGATCGGACCACATCGCGGCGGCCGCGTGACGGCGGTCAGCGGCGTGAAGGCGGAGCGCGGCACGTTCTACATGGGGAGCTCGGGCGGCGGCGTCTGGAAATCGGTCGATTACGGCGAAGTGTGGGAGAACGTTTCGGACAAGTACTTCGCCTCTGCGTCGATCGGCGCAATTGGCGTCAGCGACTCGAATTCCCGCGTCGTGTATGTTGGCACAGGGTCGGCGTGCTTGCGGAACAACATCCAGCCCGGCCTCGGCGTGTACAAATCGACCGACGCGGGTGCGACGTGGCAGATGATCGGTCTCGAGGACGGCGGGCAGGTCGCAGGGATTCAGATCGATCCGCGTGACCCCGATCGCGTGTACATCGCCGTGCAGGGGCACGCCTTCGGACCGAACGTCACACGCGGCGTGTTTCGATCGAAGGACGGCGGGAAGAACTGGGAGAAAGTGCTCTTCGTCAACGAGCGAACCGGAGCGTCCGGTCTCGCGATGGACGCAAAGGATTCGCGCGTGCTCTACGCAACCGTCTGGGCCGGCGAGCTGAAGCCGTGGGGCTTGCCGTCAGTGTCGCCCGACGGGGGGGTGTACAAAACCGTCGACGGTGGCGATCACTGGACCAAACTGGCCAACGGTCTGCCGCAGGGCCCGGTGGGGCGGACGGGCATTGCCATGTCGGCCTCGAACCCGAATCGCGTGTGGGCGCTCGTCGGCGATGTGCCCGACGGCGGCGTCTTCCGATCCGACAACGGCGGCGCGACGTTCACGCGCGTGAACGCGGATCGCAACCTGACCGGTCGATCGTCGTACTACGCGCATATCTTCAGCGATCCGAAGGACGAGAACGTCGTTTATGTGGCCAACCGCGACTTCTACAAATCGACCAACGGCGGTGTGACGTTCACGCCGATGCCGATGCCGCACGGCGACGATCACGCGCTCTGGATCGATCCCGGAGATACACGGATCATGATTGCCGGCAACGACGGCGGCGCGACGGTCTCGGTGACGGGTGGCGCCTCGTGGTCGTCGCAGTTGAATCAGCCCACGGGCGAGATGTACCGGGTGACCGTGGATCAGCAGGTGCCGTATCGCATCTATGGCTCGCAGCAGGATCAATACGATGCCCTATCGCTCCCAAGTCGATCGGCGTCGTTCGGTGAGCGGCTGCAGCTGCAGCACTGGACCGCCGTCGGCGGATACGAAGGCGCAGCCGTCACCGTCGATCCGCGCGATCCGAACGTCGTGTTCGCGAGCGGGCCTGGCGGACGGCTCACGAGGTACGACGGATCGGTGCCGCGCATTCGCCTGCTGAACATCACCGCGGGCGGCCGCGGCGGCGCGTATCGATTTGCAGGAACACCGCCGATCGTAATCTCGCCTCTCGATCCGGAAAACGTCTACAACGCATCGAACGTGGTCCATCGATCGAGCGACGGCGGGCAGACGTTCGCCGCCATCAGCCCCGATCTTACCGGCGGCGCCAAGAGTCGCGCAGCAGTCGCTGGCGCTGGCGCGACACAAGACGAGGGCGGCGGCGCGTGGCCGACGATTACGGCCTTCGACGAATCGCGGAAAGAGCGAGGCGTCCTCTGGGCCGGCACCGACGACGGGATCGTCCAACTCACGCGCGACAACGGAGCGAACTGGAAAAACGTGACGCCGCCGGATATGCCCCGGTTCGGCCTCGTGAATACGATCGAGCCGTCGCCGCACGATCCCGGGAGGGCGCTCCTCGCGGTCACCGCGTATCGAACCGACGACTACAGGCCGTACATCTATCGCACCGATAACTACGGCCAATCCTGGACGCGGCTGACGCGCGACAACGGGATTCCGTCGAATCATTTCATCCGCGTCGTTCGCGAAGATCCCGTTCGCAAGGGGTTGCTCTACGCCGGCGGCGAATTCGGCATGTACGTCTCATTGGACGATGGAGGGCACTGGCAGTCGCTGCAGCTGAACCTTCCGGTGACGCCGGTGACCGACCTGGTCATCTCGCAGGGCGACCTCGTGCTCTCGACCAACGGCCGCTCGTTCTGGATTCTCGACGACATAACGCCGCTTCGGGAGCTGGCGTCGCAGCACCCGTCGGGCTCGCACTTGTTTCCGCCGCGCGATGTGTACCGCATTCAGACGTCGGAGGAGGAGAACGATGATGCGTACGTGTTCGGTGCGTGCTGCGTGTCGAATGCTCGCGATCTCTTCTCCGGCGCGCGTATCGAGCGGCATCAGCTCGGGGAAGAGCCTCCGGATGGAGCGATCATCTACGCATCGTTCGATCGCGTGCCGGCCGAGACTGTGGCGTTATCGATTCTGAACGGGAACGCGGTCGTTCGGACCGTGTTCGATACGAGCCGACGAAACGATCAGACGCCGGCGATCGCCGCCGGTCTGAACCGCTTCAACTGGGATCTCCGCACCGATCCGCTGAAGGTCGGGCGCCAGGGCGCGGCGCTTGGACGGAAGGTGGTGCCCGGCCGCTACTCCGTCAGGCTGACGGTGGGAGCGCAGAGCCAGACAGCACCGCTGAACATCCTGATGGATCCGCGGCTGGCGCGCGCGCACGTGACGGCGGCGGATCTGCAGAGTCAGTCGGATTTGCTGGATCGCCTCACCGATGCGCTGAGCCAG
>JBPYEE010000013.1:0-3672 GCA_051985095.1 Vicinamibacterales bacterium
CGCTTGGATACAAGATCTGGGAAACGTATTCAGCTTTCATCGCATTGTTTGAAAGCAAGTGCGGAGGAGACGCAGAGACGCGCGAGTTCCTCCGACTCTTGATCGCGCCGAGACCTCGCACCTCGTAAATCCAAAAAAGTAAAACAAGGACGCTCGACTTATCTGGACGGGATCTGGTTCCATCCAGTGTGGCCGTCGTGTATCTATGGGTAGAACATCGCGATGGAGAAACCATACACCATGAACGCCACTGCATCACCGGAGCTGCTTTGCCCCCGAGACGCCGGCCGCATTTTGCAGCTGACCACGAGCGGGGTGATCAGGCTTGAACGAATCGGTCAACTTCCAGCGATGCGCGACAGCGCAGGCCGTCGGCTGTTTCGACGCGACGATGTGGTCCGTGTCGCTGAGCATCGAAGGATCAAGAAACAACAAGGAGCTTGAAGCGCAAACGCCGGCCAGGTGGGGACCGCAGCCGGCGCTTGTAGATCAGGGGGACGAACAGCATGTCCAGTTTGCTTCCACTCCGTCACAGGCGCGCGACGCGCCGTCGCGACCTCAATCAGCTCCTGCCAATTGCTATTGTTCAGCAACGAAAGAAGGTCGGCGAGCTGCAAGACATCGTCGTCACAACTCAGCGGCGTCTGGTGGTTGCGGTTGAGGACTTACAGGTCGCCGTTCGCGAGCGTGAGCGCGGCATCGAGCATCTAAATCAGTTGTGCAAATGGGCCGCCGAAACCGCGATGAGAGGGTCAACGGCTTGACGCCCGAGGAAATCATCGAGAAGCTCGATCACGTTCGGAAATCCGGAAGCGGATACACCGCGCGCTGTCCGGCACATGACGATCACGAGAATTCGCTATCGATTGGACCGAAAGGGGACGGCGGCACGCTGCTGCACTGTTTTGTCGGTCGTCGGACCGAGGACATCGCCTCCGCCCTTGGGTTGGAAATGCATCACCTGTTTCCGCCGAAATCGTCAAATCACAGCCCAGCCGTGAGAACTCGTTCGAATGGGTTCAAAGCAATCACGACGTCGGTTACCGTCGAGACTATCGCCGCCGCGAAGGGCTTGCCGCCCGAATTATTTCGTTCGCTCGGTTGGACGAATGATCGCGGGCGCGTGCTCATCCCGTATCGCGATCTCGATGGCACGCTCAGCCCACGCATTCATGTCAGGCATACCCTCGACAAGGTGGATGGGGTCCAGAAGTTTACATGGCGCGGACGGAGTGACGTCCCAATTCTCGCCTACGGACTCGATCGGCTGGACGAATGGCGTCGGAAGAAAGGGCGGCGATTAGGGGTGTTTGAAGGGGAGACCGACTACTGCACCGGACTTTACGCGGACCTGCCGGTGCTCGGCATTCCGGGCGCATCCATGATTTGGTCGCTGCCGCACGCATTTCGCGCGGTTCGGCGTGGCCTGATGGCGGCACCGCTCCACTTGGCAACGTGGTTATTCTCACTGCGGAGGACGGTATCGCCGATACAGTGCGACCGCGGCTCGATCTGCATGGCGCCGACCCAACCCGAGTTCACGTTCTACGCGGCGTGCAAGAGACGAGCGGTGTCGAGCGTGCCGTGTCGCTCGCCACCGATCTCGGCTCGCTCGAGCAGGCCATCGTGAGCACCGGCGCCATCTTGGTGGTCATCGACCCGATTTCTGCCTACCTCGGCATGGCGAACAGTTATCGCGATTCGGAAGTCCGCTCGATTCTGGCGCCCTTGCACGCCCTCGCAGAGCGGACCGGTGCGGCCATCTGGGGCGTGATGCACCTGACGAAAGACCAACAGCGACAGGCGCTCTACCGCGGCCAGGGATCGATCGCCTTTGTCGGCGCCGCGCGGTTGGTGCTCGCCGTGGGTGCGGATCCAGCCGATTCGTCAGGCGCTCGGCGGTTTCTCATGCCTGTGAAGTCGAACGTGTGTGCTCCCGCGGCGACACTGGCGTATCGAATCGTGTCCGCGGGCGAGCGAGGACGACTGACGTGGGAAGCCAATGCAGTTGAGGGTGTCGACGTGAACGCCGTCCTCGCACCCCATCGACCCGACGAGGCACAGTCGCGTCGTGCTGAGGCCTTCTTGTGCGACATCCTGCAGAGCGGGCCCATGCTGACTGATGAGGTCCAGAAGGCCGCGCGCGCACACGACATCTCGGACCGAACACTCTATCGAGCGAAGAAGGCACTGGCGGTTGAATCCGAACACATCGGCTTCGGACGGTCCAGTAAGTGGTACTGGCGACTGCCGGCGCCAAAGATTGCCACCGACGCCGAATCGGCCTCAAAGATTGCCACATCCCCGCACGTGGCAACCTTTGAGCAACCGCCTGCAAAAAGGCTCGATTTTTCAAGGGTTGATCCAAAGATTGCCACCGAACAGGATGTGGCAACCGTTGGTGAGCAACCGCCGACCATTGGGAGCCGACGAGGAGCTTCTGTGAGTGGCGCCGTCAGTCCCGTCGCCCTGATTTACGAACTCAAGCAACGCGGCATCACATTGGCGGCCGAAGGCGCGCATCTCCGTGTCCGCCCGTCAAGCCGGCTGACGCCAGAGTTCCGCGCGGCCCTGGTAGCGCTCAAGCCTGATGTGTGGGCCGTCGTCTGGCGAGTGGATGCAATGCGCCGGCATGGGATCGACCCGACGGGGAACCGCGCGCATCCAGACCGGCCGCCGGTTGCGGTGGCCCGCTGGCCGGGCTGTGGCGCTCCTGGCATCTGCTTATCCTGCGGCGAGTGCCTGGGCCATCCCGACGGCGTCGGGCGATGCGCGCCGTGTGATATCGCCTCGGATCTGTTCTATGCGTCGCTGACTCGCGACGAGCAGGCGGCGTTGAGCGCATGACCGACCAGAACGATCCGCCGCGTGTCCTGAATCTGCGCGACGGTGCAAAATACCTGGGGATCTCGTACTGGTCCCTCCGCGATCTGGTGATCAACGGCCACGTGCCAGCGGTGCGCTTCCCTTGTCCGGCGAGCGGGAACGGGCGCATCATGCGTCGGATGCTCGTCGACCGCCGCGATCTCGATGCCTTGATTGACCGCAGCCGCGAGCGGCACGACTGAGCGTATGGGCAGCATCTATCGGCAAAAGGCGTCGAAATTCTGGTGGATTAAGTATTACCGCGACGGCCGTCCGTACCGGGAGAGCTCCGGTAGCCAACGTGAGGCCGACGCGCGCCGATTGCTTCGGCTTCGCGAAGGTGACATCGAACGCGGGGGCGGCCCCGTCACGCCGCGTAGCCGGAAGATCACCGTTGAGGAGGCGGCCGCCGACCTACTGAACGATTACCGCGTGAACGGCAAACGATCGTACCCGGAACTCGAGCGCCGGCTCCGACTGCATCTCCTGCCGTTCTTCCGTGGGCGCCGGCTGGCGTCGATCACGACCGCTGACGTCCGGGCGTATATCGCTGCACGGCAGGCCGAGCCGTTTCTGGCGCGTCCGGCCCGGCGTGTGCGCATGGCAACCGGCTGGCGCGATGAGCCGGGATTCTGCGGACGCCGTCAAATGCGGAGATCAACCGCGAGCTGACGCATCTCAAGCGCTTGTTTTCACTGGCGATCGAGAGCGAAAAGCTCTTACACCGCCCTCGCATCCCGATGCTGAAAGAAGGCGCACCACGGGCGGGGTTCTTCGAGCGCGAGCAGTTCGAGGCCGTGCGGGCGC
>JBPYEE010000014.1:0-8421 GCA_051985095.1 Vicinamibacterales bacterium
GAAAACGCTGGCGAATTTCGGCCGGCCGGCGCCGCTCTAACAAGAGGGATCGCGTCGATGCCTGCCTCGTCCATCGTTCGGGCCGGACTGTTTGCCGCCGCCGCGCTCGCGGTGTCGTCGGTGGGTCCGCTCTCGGCCAAGCCGGATACCGTCACCGGTCAACTTGTCGACATGGCGTGCTACATGCTCGACAAGGCCAACGACGGCAACGTGCACCGAGGCCGCGGCTACACCTGCGGCCAGGCGTGTGCGCGAGAGGGTTTCGGCGTCGGACTTCGTGCTCCGGACGGCACAGTGTATCGGGTGGTCGGCGGTCTCGCCGCCAACAAGAACGCGAAGCTCGTTCCGCACGTGGGCGACATGGTCACGATCACGGGCGAGGTCGGGACGACCAATGGCGTCGCGACGATCGCCGCAAACGATCTTCAGATCGCCAAGTAATGCGTCTCCGCTCAGGAGGACGAGATCGACGAAGTCAAAGCGCTCGATCGCCGCGACCTGTTCAGACTTGGCGCCGGCGTCGCCGTATCAGCGCGGGAACGCTGGCGGCGCAAAACGGCGGCAGCACGAGCAACCCGGCGCCGGTCATGCCGAGGCGAAGGTGGCGCCGACGACATCTATACGGCCAGCCGTTCGTCTGGAAACGGACCGATGGACGACACGACGCACAGGATCGTCACATGGGTTTGCTCGTATTCAGAGGCGAACCGCAACGAACCGCTGGCCGCTGCCGTCGGCAAACCTTGGTGGACTCGATCGCGGCGTTGATTTCCGGGTTCGAGGAGCCGTCGGTCGCCGTCGCGGCTCGTCTCGCGAAGGACACTCCAATTGCCGGGAGGGCGCCACTCACGCGCCCCGTCCTCGGCTACGGGCTGACGACGTTAGCTGAGCTGCCGCGTGGCCGGCGGATCTCGCGCCAGTGCTCGTCGAAGGAGGCGGCCTGAGATATCACGCATCGGGTGCCGTTCTTGTGATGCTCATCTTCTGGACGACCCCCTCGTGGGCGCAACTCGAGCCGCCGAACGAATTGGGGGTGACGATGGGGCATTTGCACCTCACCGTTCGCGACGTCGACGCGCACAAGAAGTTCTTTGCGCTGATGGGCGGCACGCCCTTGACGATCGACGCCGCGGAGGTGATGAAATTTCCGGGCGTGTACATTTTTCTCACCAAGGGCGCGCCGAAGCCGATTGGCACGATGCGGACTGCGGTCTTCTGCGGGTGCCCGGCCGACGGCATCGAAATGAGCACCATCAACCACGTTGGTTTCAACGTCCGGAACTATGGCGAGTTCTTCAAGAAGGTCAAAGCAGCCGGTTATCACACCGAAGACTTTCATGGCGCGCCGAACCGCGCGTTCGTGTTCGGCCCCGACGGATTGATGTTCGAAATCGCGCAGAGCCGCTCGCTCGCGACCGAGGTTGGAGAACTGCACCTGCATACGTTTGTGAACGACCTGCCGCCAAAAGATCGGGATCATCAGGTCGTGCCATACGAGATGTACCTCTGGTACGCGAAGATGTTCGGCGTGAAGCTGATGGATGGCGGCCCCGGCTCAGGACTCGGCGACGATCTGCCGGGGGTGCGATTGCGCATCTCCCAAACGCGCCTCGATGTTGAGCCAACGAAAGGCCACGTCCTGGATCACATCGGCTTCGAAGTCAGAGACCTCGAAGCGTTCTGCAGACGTCTGGAAGCAAACGGCGTAAAGCTGGACAAGCCGTACAGCAAGACGCGCAGTCACGCGTTTGCGACCGCCGAACTGATCGATCCCTGGGGTACCACGATTGAACTGACGGAAGGTCTCGGCCGGTACTGAGTGCACCTCGGCCACCGGCAGTGAAGTCCCGGGAAGACTCCAGGACCTCACTGGCGCGTCGATCGCGCATCGGATCGGGTGTTACGTGGTGGCAACTCTCGCCGTGTCCGCCGACACCACAGCCATGCCGTGCTGCTCGGAAATCTCGCCGGTGACCGTCACCCTCTGGCCGAGGAATTCGGCAATCTTGGCGTTGTTATTCGCCGCCAGGCCGCCGACGACCTGGTACGCCTTCCCGTCGGCGGTGACGATCGCGGCGGGCATGCCTTCCCACTTCACGGATGCCCGCGCGTCGGTCAGCCGCTGATCGAGGCCGCCTCCGGGCCTCGATTTGTTCTGTCCGTAGTAGGAGATGGCGACCACGCGGCCCGTGATGGTTTGTGTCGCCGCGCGACCACCTGCGGCGCCTGATCCCGTCATGAACTCCACGATGGACTTCAGCATAGGAGCCTCCCTCGGACTCTCACAGCGGTTTGGGCTGACCGAACTTCGCCAGCGTCCGCATCGCGTCGCCGATGTCTTTCACTGCACTCACGTTCGACCACACCTTGTACGCCTGGTCGCGCTGCGCATCGGTTATCTTCTTGAAGGCGCATGCACGGTTGAATTTGTTTGTCAGCTCCTGTTCCGTAAACGGCGGGTAATCCTTCAGTTCGAGGTTCCGGACGCCCTTGTAGGTATCCCAGTACTTCGTCTCGCCGTTCTTCTTCGTGATCGTCAGTCGTCCCATCCCGAGGCCCGTCCATCCGTTCACCGGCGCCATCGTCGTTTTCGCCATCAGTGCCCGCGCCGCGGGATCCATGAACTTCGCTTCGTCGAACGAATCCATGTAGATATCGCCGTCGATCAGGGCCCGCGCGATGATGTACGGCTCGCTGTGATCGGCCGTTTCGCGATTCCGCGGATCCCATTTGGGAGCGTCGCAGATTTCCTCCCACACGCCATACGAGGTATCCCAGTGAATTGCGGCAACCTCGTCAGGTTTCACCCACGACCGGATCTCGGGCATCATGTAGAGAATTCCCTGGGATGAGGCCTCCGACGGCCGACGTTTGAACCAGTTGCGCTGGATCGCCATCGTGTCGGTCCGCACGGGGATCGTGAAGGCGCGACTCGAGCCGTTGGCCTGACCGCCGCGGCCACCGCCGCCACCCTCGCCGCCCGATGGGCGGGCCCACACCCCGCCTCGACCCTCGAACGGTTGCGGCGGACCGGTCATCCCCTCGCGTGCCAGGATCGCCGCCCACACGCCGCACTTCGCTGACTCCGCGCTCCGGGTGCCTTTCCACATCGAGAGCGCACCGACGCCCTTGTTCAAGGCAACGTGTGGCGTGATTGCCATGGTGAGCGCATTGGCGAGGCGGTCCTCATCGAGGCCCATGAGTTTGCCGGCGACCATCGCCGCAATCGCCGATTCGCCGCCCGCTGGCGCCGCGGCCACTTCGTAGCCGGCGACGATGGCCGCCATGACCTGCGGTCCCGTCGAGTGCAGGGCTTCGCCGAGTGCGAGCGCAGCTGGAATCAACGTGCTCACATGGCCTCCTTCCGCGTTGTCGTTGAAGTCGACCATGCGGATCAGGCAGCCGTTGGCGAACGTGGCGAGCTCAGGGGTCGTTTCGACGCCGTACCCGAGAACGGTGCACTTGAGCGCGCCGGGCGGCGACAATTTGGCGACTCTGGCGGCGATCCGGCAGGGCTCCTCTTCGAAGCCCGCGATGAGCGACGCCATCGAGTCGATCATTGTGCGGTTGAACGCGTGAACGGCGGCTGGCGTGATCTTCGTTTCGTTGAATTCGTGCACGAACTTGACGACTGTCCGCGTGGCGTCGTCCATCGGCCCGTTGTGGCCGATGCGGTTGAAGTCGTTCTTGTAGCCGGGGCCGGTGAACGGGCTAATCTCGCCGGGGCTCCGCATCGAACCGGGGGCGGCCGTGCGCCGCGGCGTGCCTTCCTGCGCCGCGGCCGGCGTCGACAGCGCAGTCGACATGATCGCCGTCGCGCCGAGCTTCATCAGGTCTCGACGATCCAGGGGGAACTGGAAAGGCCCGCCATCGGTATCCGACTGATTCAACTCGTCTTGTTCGGATTTCATGAGCCCTCCACGCCTGCACCACGCGATGTGTGCCATGGCGATGCACGATGATTCAACACGCCGACGGAAAGCCGGCTACGGATGAACGAGCCGGCGACGATGACAGAGTTGGGAACT
Source organism: Vicinamibacterales bacterium (assembly GCA_051985095.1). Taxonomy (GTDB): domain Bacteria; phylum Acidobacteriota; class Vicinamibacteria; order Vicinamibacterales; family CAVVIG01; genus Gp6-AA45. The sequence continues at coordinate 4,029 of JBPYEE010000014.1, forward strand.
ACGATGGTCACGCCTGACCGAAGTGCCGTGGATGCCGGCTGCAAGCGACCCATTTCGGGCGCATTGAGTTTCATCATCGTCCCGCAACGCCGTCCGGTTGTCTCCAGAGCGTCGGAAGCATATCTCCGGTGCCGCTCTCCCATTTGGACCACATTGTCGCGTCCGTATGAGGGCGGCGACCCGGCGGAAGCCGGCGAAGGCGGATGCCGTGCAGCACGCAACGTCGACTGCCGCCCGGCGAGCCGGGCGGTCGATGGCGGCGGTCTCGAAAAGCGGAAGGAGTCGCCTACGGCCGGACGGTCTGCTTCCGCCACGCGGCTCGATGGTGACCAGTTGAATATCTGCCCATAATTCGCCGCTTCATGCCGTCCCGGACGCGAGAGCGGGCCACAGGCGGACAACCTCTGAGAGATGGCGGGCGATTCCTGGAGGGATCGCCCGCAGTAGCAGCCCCTCAGCCCCGTGACCAGTGTCAGACGGCCACCGCCCTCGGCTGATAGGTTCCGACGGGAGCCCGGAAGGAGACCGCCAGGCGATTCCAGCTGTTGATGGCGATGACGCCGAAGGTCAGCGCCACGAGCTCCGATTCATCGAATTCCGCCGCAACGCGCCGGTAGATCTCGTCGGGCACGTGCGTCTCTCCCACGAGCGTGACCGCTTCGGTCCATTCGAGCGCGGCGCGCTCGCGATCAGTGAAGAACGGCGTTTCGCGCCACGCGGAGAGCGCGTAGATGCGCTGTTCGGTCTCGCCCGCCGCACGGGCGTCTTTGGTATGCATGTCGAGGCAGTAGGCGCAGCCGTTGATCTGCGAGGCTCGAATCTTGACAAGCTCGAACAGCGGCGCGTCCACGTTCGCGGCCGTCTCGTTCGACAGCGCGAAGAGCGCCTTGCTCATCCCCGTGTTGATGTGTTTGGCGATGTCAACTCGTCCAGTCATGGGTCGTCTCCTCTCTGTTTCCGAAGCGAAGACGTCTGAGCCGCGTGAAATGTGACCGGACGCGTCAGGTGAGCTTGTCGGGGTTGACCACCGCGTACACGGCGAAGATGCGCTCGCCATCGGTCGCAAGCGACATCGTGGCGGTGAGCCGGCCGCCGTCGAGGATGCGCAGTCCGGCTTCCCCGTTGATCGTCGCGACCTCAAGCGTTCGATCGACCGCCCAGAACTTGTCCCGCAGCCCGAGCACCAGCCTGGCGATGCGTTCGGCGCCGACGATGGGGTGCGGCGCGGCCGCCGTCCGGCCGCCACCATCGGCCGTCCACGTGGCCTCAGGCGCAAACAGCTTCAGCAATCCTTGCTCGTCCCGTGCCTCGAGCGCGGTCATGAATTTCTCGAGCAGGGACGCCTTCGCGGCCTCGGTGGCCTCGAAGCGTTTGCGCTCCCCCCGAACGCGCTCGCGCGCACGATGCACCACCTGTCGGCAAGCGGTTTCGCTGCGGTCGAGGACGCCGGCAATCTCCCCGTACCCGACGTCAAAGACGTCGTGCAGTAAGAACGCGGCGCGTTCATCCGGCGCCAGGCGTTCGAGGAGCGTCAGGAAGGCCATGGACAGATCGTCGGCGAGGTCGAGGTGCCGATCGGGCGGCGGCCCGTCGGTGACGATCGGCGGGGGCAGCCACGGGCCCACGTACGCCTCGCGCTCGGTTTTGAGCCGCCGCAGCCGATCGATCGCCAGCCGGCTCGTCGCCGTGACGAGCCACGCCTCCGGGTTGTCGATGCGCCGCCGGTCCGCCTGATGCCAGCGCAGATACGCCTCCTGCACGATGTCCTCGGCGTCGCCGCGCGAACCGAGCATCCGGTACGCGAGGCCGAAGAGGCGGCCCCGCAGCGATTCGAAGACGGCAGTCGGGGTCTTCGGGTCGTTCACAACCTCGCTCCTGCGGTCGAAGACGGGTGAGTCGCTCGGTTGTAACACCGTCCCGGGCTGCGACAACGGGGAAGCCGGCTCCGCGAGCGTGGGCCGCGGTGCCCGATGACGACCTCACCTCATCAGATCGACGTGCTCGGTCAGACCCACCATCCGGCGCGAAACCGTCGACCGGCACTGACCCGGGACATCCGGTGGCCAGCCACGTCGAATGTCCGGCCGGGAGCCCCTCAAACGTCATTATCCCGGAGGCACCGACTATGACGACACGTTTCCCCTTCGCCCTCGCGATGCTGCTCGCAGCCGGCGTGCCGGCCGTCTCGCATGCGCAGGCACCGTTGATGGACCACCAGAAAGAGGTGGCGCTCGCGCTGAGCGCCTGTCCCGCTGCCGTGGCAGCGGGCGCCGGAGTCTACGTGCTCGAACAATCGGGCTACGTGAAAGCCCGCGACAGCCGGAATGGCTTTGTCGCCATCGTTGCGCACGCGCTGCCGATCAGCCAGGAACCTCAGTGCATGGACGCCGAGGGCGCGAAGACGCACCTTCCCCGCTTGCTGAAGGTGGCGGAACTCCGAGCACAGGGGAAAACGCCCGATGACATCGCGCAATACGTCCGCGACGCGTTTGCCAACGGGATCTTCGTGGCCCCGCAGAAGCCCGGCGTGGATTACATGTTGTCCACGGAAAACCTGCCCCCCGACAACGCCGGCAAAGGGCGCGCCGTCGAGCCGTTTCCACCACACGTCATGATCTATGCGCCATACGTCACCAACGCCGACCTCGGCGTCGAAGGCAGACCCGACGGACCGCTGATGGTCGTCGGCGAGGGCACTCCGCATGCGCTGATAATCATCCCCGTGGGTCGCCATGAGGGACATCGCGCGGGCGGCAAGTAGACGCAACCAGCAGCAGAGGAGACACGACCATGAACGAGTATGTCTTTCTTTACCGCGGCTCCGATCGCGGCGGTTCGCTTGAGGTGATGCAGCAGCGAATGCAGAAGTGGATGGCCTGGATGAAGGAACTTGCCGAAAAGGGCCACATGAAAGACCAGGGACACCCACTCGACCGGAGCGGCAAACTCGTCAAGGGGCGGCACAAGACCGTTATGGACGGTCCGTTCGCCGAAGCCAAGGACGCCGTTGGCGGCTACACGCTGATTCAGGCGCGCGACCTCGACGAGGCCGTGGAACTCTCGAAGGGCTGTCCGATTTTCGACGCCGACACCGGAACCGTCGAAGTGCGTCCCGTGCTGAAGGTGTAGATGGAGCCCTGCGAACATCTGTTCCGGTGCGAGGCCGGGCGCATCGTGGCCACCCTCGCGCGGATCTTCGGCGTCCACAACCTGGCGCTGGCGGAAGACGTCGTCCAGGACGCCTTCTGCCGCGCGCTGGAAGTGTGGAAACTGCGAGGCCTGCCCGACAATCCGTCCGCGTGGCTCATGACGACGGCGAAGAATCGCGCGCTCGATGTGCTGCGACGCGAGCGAACGGCCCGCACATTTGCTCCGGAGCTCGCCAGGTTTCTGCAGAGCGAGGCCGCGCTGGCCTCAGGCGTCGACGAGCTGTTCGAGCCGGGTGCCGTCCACGACGACTTGCTGCGAATGATGTTCTCCTGCTGCGATCTGCAGGTTTCGACGGACGCGCAGGTGGCGCTCATGCTGCACATCCTGTGCGGATTCAGCGTGGACGAAATCGCGGCGGCGTTCGTCAGCACGCGCGCCGCGACTGAAAAGCGGCTTTCGCGCGCGAAGAAAACGCTCGCGGCGTCAACGACACTCTTCGATGTCGGCGCGCACACCGAGTTCGCTGCGAGGCTTCCTACCGTGCATCGCGCGCTGTACCTGCTGTTCAACGAGGGCTATCACGGCGCGTCGCCGGAGGCGGCGGTTCGCGCCGACTTGTGCCGGGAGGCGATGCGGCTGGTCTCGGTCCTGGTGGAGCATCCCTCCGGGAAAACGCCGGCAAGCTACGCGCTCGCGGCGCTCATGCACCTCGGGGCGTCCCGGCTGCCCGCAAGAATCGACCCGGCAGGGAATCTCAGCTCGCTCTTCGATCAGGATCGGACGCGGTGGGACGACGCGCTTGTCGCGGAAGGCCAGAATTTTCTCGAGTTGTCGGCGACCGGTCCGGCACTTACCGAGTACCACCTCGAAGCCGCCATCGCGTGGGTGCACGCAGCGGCCCCGCGCGCGGAAGACACCGACTGGGATGCCATCATTTCGCTCTATGACACCCTGATGACGATCCGGTCGTCGCCGATTGTCGCGCTCAATCGGGCCATCGCGATCGCCCAGCGGCACGGACCGCAGCGCGGCATCGACGAGATTCAGGCGATCGCGGATGCCGACCGACTCGCCGCCTATCCGTTTTACCCCGCCGCCCTCGGCGAGCTCGAGTTGCGGCTGGGGCACGCTGCGCGGGCGGGCGGGCATTTCGCCACGGCGCTGGCGCTTGCCCGCAACCCGATGGAGCGCCGGTTCCTGGCGCAGCGGCTGGCCGCGTGCGGAGATGCCGGTGCAGACAGTC
>JBPYEE010000015.1:0-4359 GCA_051985095.1 Vicinamibacterales bacterium
CGGGGGCCGTTCAAGCAGGTGCGCCAGCGGTCGCAAGACGACATTGGCGCTAACGACCGCCGCAACGGCCAGCGCGCCGGCGTGCGGGTAACCGACACCACAGAGCGTCCCGACCGCCGCCGAGCACCACAGCGTCGCGGCGGTGTTCAAACCGCGGACGCTCAGCCCCTCGCGGAAAATCAGGCCGCCGCCGAGGAACCCGATTCCCGACACGACTTGCGCGGCGATCCGCAGCACACTGTCGGTCGGCGCCGCCAACAACCGCGCGCTAAGCACAAACATCGCCGCCCCGCACGACACCAGCGCATTCGTCCGCAGGCCCGCCATCCGCTGGCGCCATTGGCGTTCGGCACCGATCGCAGCGCCGAAGAGCAGGGCAAGTCCGAGCTGCAGCGCGAAGACGAAGCCGCTCATCAGAACCGCACCTTTATCGCCGCCTGGCAGATGCGCGGCGGCGCGGCATTGACGATGGATCCAAACGTTGCGCTGTTGATGTTGCCGTCGACGGCATTCGCGCCGTAGAACTGCGGGTGATTGAACACGTTGAAGGCCTCAAACCGGAGCTCGACCGTCATGCCGTTCACAAAGGCGGTTGTCTTCGTCAGCGCGAGATCCGTGTTCTCGATGCCAGGACCATAGAAGGATCGGCGCGGCGCGTTGCCCTCCGATCCGAGTGCTGGCAGGGTGAAACAAGCGGTATTGAACTCTGGCCCGTTCGCCGGGTTGTGATTGATCTGGAGATTGCACCCTGGGGTGTAGTTCGGGAGATCGCTCCCGATGCCGTTGACCCCTTGATTCTGACTGCCGATCAAACTGTTGTCGCCGAAGCTGTACAGCGTCACGGGGAGGCCGGTACTGAACCGCGTCACGCCAGAAACCGCCCAGCCGCTCGTCAGTCGCGTCGCGCCGAAGAGGTGGTTCAGGGGGAGGGCGTAGCGGTAACTCGCGACGAAGTTGTGTCGAATGTCGTACGCCGAGACGGCCTGCAGGCGTGCGTAGTTGTACGGATCCACCTGTTCGCCGATATTCGATCCCCAATCGACCGATTTGCCGAGCGTGTAACTGCCCAGGATGGACGACGGCCCGCTCGTATGGGTCAGGTTCACCTGGAGCGAGTTGTAATGGGCACTGCCCATGTTCATGAAGTACGCGTCGCTGCCGATGCCATTGCCGAACGGTGCTCGCGTGCCGGTGACGACGGTCCCGTCCGCGCGAGTATACACACCGTTTTCGCCGAACGGTCCGCAGGTCGGCGTGCCGGGTGCCACGTCAGACGGCTGGCTCAGACCGAGACAGAGGGCGGGACTCCCAGGGTTCGCGGCCAGCAGCACCAGCTGGTTGTGGGCTTGACTCCCGATGTAGCTGACCGTCGCGACGGTGTTGCCGTGGAACTGGCGCTGGAACGAGACGTAGTACTGCTCCGTGTACGGCGTTTGGTTTTGGTAGTAGTAGCTCACGGCGCCGTTGATCGGCACGTAGCGCGACCAGTCACGCGTATCGGGATTCTGCGGCGTGACGGTGTAGGGCGGCACGTCGACGGGGAACTGTTGGAGATAGTGCGTCCCGGTCTGGGCCCCGATGAACGGCGCCTCGAAGAGCGGCGGTTCCGGGCTGACGTACGTCAGCCCGTACGGTGGATCGCCCGTCGGATACGACACCGTCAATCCTTCGACGGCCGTATAGAACGTGCCCCATCCGGCCCGCACACTGCTCGCACCGGGGCCACCGGTGAGGGCGGTGAGCCACCCGTGATCCCATGACGGTGCATACGCGAGCCCGACGCGGGGTGCGAAGTCGTTTTTGGGCGTGGGCGCGATCGTCGACGGAATCGTCGATCCATCCGGCAACACATCCCCGGGCAACAGGTAGCTGAGCGGTGCGCCGGGAAACTTCTGCGACTCGACGCCTGGAATCAGCGTGGAGGTCTGCAGATTGTCCTCCGACCACGGACGCAGCCATTCCCACCGCAAGCCGTAATTCAGCGTCAGGTTGTCGCGCACGCGCCAGCTATCCTGCGCGTAGAGGCCGGCGTAAGCCGAGCGCTCATGGAAGGGCGGCGTCGATTGCTGTGAAAAGACGCTCGGAAACCCCAACAGGAAATCGCCGAAGTCGGAGCCGGTGGTCGTGCCGAAGAACTCGAATTCGCCGTTCGCGATCAGATTCACATCCTGCGTAACGCGCATCAGGCGCGCCTGCCCGCCGAACTTCACGGTGTGCGCACCGATGATCTTCGAGACGTTATCCTGAATCTGATATGTGTTTTCCCGCTGGTCGAGGGCAAACGGAGTGGTGCCGAAGGTGAAGGTGTTGAACACCACCGTTTCGACGCCTTGATACTTCGGATATCCGGCAATGAATCCGCCCTGCGACGGCGGGAGAAAGCCTTGTGCGGCCAGATTGGCCCCCACGCCGCCCTGTGCCTGCCCCAGGTTGTTCGCGTTGTGCAACCAGCTGAATCTGAACTCGTTCGTTCCCGCCGCCCCGATCGGCTTTGCGGCGCTGAGGGTGAGGAGCTGTGATTGGCCGTCGGACAGCGCGTTGAAACCCGGCACGTTGGCGCCGCCTTGCTGTGTCGGATAGGGATTGTCCAGGTGATACCGATCGCCGAAGACATAAGCAGTCAGATAACCGAACCAGCCCGTGTTGGCGTCCAGTCGGATCGATCCCTTGTCGTCCTGCAGGTGCTCCGTGCCGGCGGCGTTCGAGAACGTGCTCGGTCCGGCGTTCGGCAGCGGGATGTTAGAGAGGAGCCGCTGCGCAGGGAGCGACCACGCCGTCGCAGGAATCATCGCGCCCGGAAACACACACTGCGTCGCCGTCGCGCAGCCTGTCATGTAGAACGGCTCGCTCGGCGTCACGGCGTAGCCGAGCCGCTGCGAGAGGAGCTGCGCCATGTAGTCACCATTGACCGTTCCCGACAGGGCGCCTGGCGTCGTCGAAAAGTCGCCAAGCCGATTCGCCAGCGACGGAACCGGCAGACGCCCCGTTTCTATACCTTGGGACGTTCGGCCGCCCTGATAGTCGGTAAAGAAGAACACCTTGTCGCTGGCGACAGGACCGCCCAGCGTGCCGCCGAACTGGTTCTGATCAAATCGCGCCGTCTCAGGGTCGAAGTACCCTCGGGCATCGAGCACCGTGTTGCGCAGGAAATCGAATCCGGACCCATGAAACGCATTGGTGCCCGATTTGGTCACCACGGAGACGACTCCGCCACTGAAATTCCCGACGTCTGCGTCGAAGTTGCTCGTCAGAATGCGAAACTCCGCGATCGAATCGAGATTGGGAATGATGGCGGCGCCACCGGCCATGTCCTCCTGCACGTTGGCGCCGTTCAGTACGAAGCCGTTGGCATCCTCGCGCTGGCCGTTGATGGAAAAGAGCCCGGGGTTGAGGTCGCCCGACACGCTGATCGCGCCGAACGCGCCGCCGGACGACTGGTTGAGATTCGCGCTGGTATTGAGGGGAGTGACGCCGGCCTGAATGCTCAGCAGATCCGTGTAGCTGCGCCCGTTGAGCGGCACGGCCTCGACCTGCTGGCTCGTAATCGTCTCACCAAGAGCGGTTTGCGCGGTCTCGATGTGAATGGCGCCCGCGCTGACGGTGACGCTTTCCGTCTGTCCAGCGATTTGGAGCACGGCGTCGATCTGCAGCGCGCTGTTAACGTCGACGACGATGCCGGTTCGCCGATACGGAAGGAACCCCGGAAAGGTGATCTCGAGGCTGTACCGGCTGACCGGAACGAGCAAAAACGCGTACGAGCCCTGATCGTCCGTGACGGTGTCCCGTTGGTTGGTGGTTCCCGAGTCCGTCAGGACGACGGTGGCGTGCGGAACGATCGCACCGGTACTGTCCTTGACCGTTCCACGAATGGCACCCGTCGTCTGGGCCTCGACGATCGTCCCGAGGCTGGCTGCAATCAGACACTGCAGGACGACCCGATGGAATGGCTGCCGCATATCTCCTCCCGTTGCTCATGAAGTTCGACGTCACGCGACGGATCGTCTGTCGACGTCGAGGTACGTGTGTCTGTGATCAACACCAATGGCGTGCCACCGGCACGTCAGACGGCCGTCTTGTAGGGTCCATTCGAGGTGCAGGGGACCGACATTGCGCCGAAGCTGTTCGACCCGTCGCGACGTCGGAGCCCAATTCAAACGCGTTGCTCTTCGGAACATGACTGCTTTCCCTTGGTCGGGCAGGCTCCGCCTGTGCGGTCTGCGTCGACCGTTTCGCTATGGTCGTGGTGTGAAGGGAAACCACCGCGCGCGTCCAAGGCGCGGTGGCTCTCACGCCGCGATCCTCGTGATCACGAAGACGCGGCGGAGGTCAAGGTCCTGATCGAGCCAGCCTTACGTCCGG
>JBPYEE010000016.1:0-10761 GCA_051985095.1 Vicinamibacterales bacterium
CTGATAAATCCCACGATTCATCGTGCCGGTTTCCACACGCACGACAAAATTGACCGTCTCCCCTGTCATCGTCGTCGTTTTTACGACGTCCGGCGGCAGCCGCGTCGGATCGGCCAGAAACTGAAACCCGCCTTTGCCGCCGCTGGCCAACGGATTCCAATAGACGTACTGCACGACCGTCCTCGCGGAGCAGTTCGCATCGAGCGGGGGACCAAGCGTCGATCCGTCCGGCAATTTGAACGCGTCAGTCTGGCAGATGAACGGCTCCTGGCGCGGACCGGAGAGCACCGGGCCGACAATCGGGTAGTTCGTCACGTCGAGCGAGGCGCGCGCGCCGCGGACCTCCGCCGTCAGGGTTGATTTTCCATTCGGCAGTCCGGCGACGAGGCCGACAAAAGTATGCGGCCCCTGGGTCGCGCGAAACGCCGCCGTCACGTCGCGGCCGTTGGCAACGACCTTCAGCGAGCGCCCGTCGGCCTGAGGCGGCGTGACGATCTCGACCAGCACATCGCCGCCCGTGACGCGTTGCGCGTCAGTCGACAGCGCCGCGATCTGGACACGGGCCGGCAGCGCCGGACGCGGCGCCGCAGCGACGGCTGCTATCGAGGCGACGACGAAGGCGAGAGCGACCGAGCGGTGAGTCATGATGAACCTCTATGTTAAGGTAGCGCGTGCTCGCGCGCCTCGCGCTTGTGCTGACGGATTGGGCCGAGCGCTGGGTGCCCGACGCGTTCATCTTCGCGCTGATCGCGACCGGCCTGGTCTTCCTCGCCGCGCTGGTCGCCACCCCTGCCTCCGCTCCGGCGATCGTCGACGCGTGGGGTCGCGGCTTCTGGGATCTCATTCCGTTCACGTTGCAAATGGCGCTGGTCATCATGACGGGCCATGTGCTCGCCTCCTCGCCGCCGATGCAGCGCCTCATTCGATCCGTGGCGTCGTGGCCGCGGACGCCGAAATCCGCCGTCGCGCTGGTCACCTTCTTCGCGCTCGTCACGTCGTGGATCAACTGGGGCTTCAGCCTGATCTTCACCGCCATGCTTGCGCTCGAAGTGGCACGCCGGACCCGTGGCGTCGACTATCGCGCGCTGGCCGCCGCCAGTTTCCTCGGACTGGGCAGCATCTGGGCGCAGGGCCTGAGCGGATCGGCCGCGCTGCAGATGGCGACGCCCGGGGCGCTGCAGCCGCAGATCCGCGACATTGTCGCTCAGGGCGGCACAATTCCCGGAGGCATTATTTCGTTCCGCCACACGATTTTCCTCTGGCAGAGTCTCGTGTCGGTGCCGATCGAAATCGCGGTCGTGACCGCCGTCATGTGGTTCGCGACGCCCCCGGCCGGGCAGGGGCTCATGCGCGACCCGTCCAGCGTGCCGGCGACCGCCGTCGCGCCGCCCACCCCTTCCGTCGCCACGCCGGGTCAGTGGCTCGAACACTCGACGATCCTCTCGTGGCTCGTCGTCGGACTGGGCGGCTGGTACCTCTGGCGGTATTTTGCAGCGGCCGCCCAGCCGTTGAACGCGCTGAACCTGAATGTGTTGAATCTGACGTTTCTGCTGATCGGGTTCCTGCTCCACCGAACCCCCGCGCGCCTCATGCATGCGTTCCGGCAGGCGACGCCGCCCGTGTGGGCCATCCTGCTTCAGTTTCCCTTCTATGCCGGGATCGCCGGCATCATCACCGCGACGCCCCTGAACGATCGGCTCGCGGCCGGATTCGTGCGGATTTCGTCGCGCGCGACATTCCCGCCGATCGTCGCCGCCTACTCGGCCGCGCTCGGCGTGTTCGTACCGTCGGGCGGATCGAAGTGGGTGATCATCGCGCCCTACGTGATGCAGGCCGCCCATACGCTGAAGGTCCATCTCGGGTGGTGTGTCTCGGCCTACGACCTGGGCGAAGCGCTGGCCAATTTGATCCAGCCCTTCTTCATGCTGCCGATGCTCGCCTTGTTCGGCCTCTCGGCGCGCGACGTGATGGGGTACACGGCCGTCGTCTTCCTGGCGTTGACGCCCGTCGTGATCGCGCTCGTCTGGCTGCTCGGCCTGACGCTCGCCTATCCGCTGTAGTCCTCGCGGCTAGGGACGTTGATGGCGCTGATACAGCGCGCGGCGGCGGGCCAGCTCGCTCGCGAGCGGTTCGGGCGGCGAGAGCCGGAGCGCCGCGTCGGTGGTGCTGGCGGCGCGGTCGAAATCCCCGGCGATCGCGTAGGCCTGCGCGAGATTGCCGAGTGCTTCGGCGGATTTCGGTTCGAGCCGCACCACCTCCGCAAACTCGCGGATCGCATCGGCGGGTTTGGCTTCAGCGAGCAGCACGTTCCCCAGATTGTTGTGGGCGTTTGCGTACGAAGGATCGATTCGGATCGCCTGCTGGAACTCGTACACCGCCTCGCTCAGACGCCGGGCCACGGTCAACGCGGTGCCGAGGTTGAAATGCGCCGGCGCCGAGGGTCCCTTGAGCGCCAGCGACTTCTTGAAGTGCTCGATCGCGTCATCCGGCCGGTGCAACTCGAGGTACAACATCGCCGCGTCGTCGTGCAGCCCCGGATCGTCAGGGTGACGCTCAATCTCAGCCTCGTAGCCGTGGACATCCTCGGCGGCGACCTTCGCCCGAAACTCCCGCGTCAGCGTGACGAGATCGGGTTCATTCCTGGTCAGCACCTGGATCCACAGATCGCCCATTTCGTCCGATGATCGTTGCCCCCACCGCGCGCGTTTCGGCGGACGCTCCGGGTTGCGCGGGTTGTCGGTCGAGTTGTCGTACACGTACGTCATCGACAGCGTCGTGCCCTTCGGCAGCGCGAACGGCCGCTCGAACCGAAACACCTGCTGCCAGCGGAAATCCCAGTCCGCGATATGAATCAGCTCCCTCGTCGTCCCATCCGGCAGCTGCGCGAGACCACGGACGTCGCGTGCGCGGTAGTGGGCGTGCGGCTGAACGGCTTCGACCTCGACATCGACCGGCAATACGTAGGCATCGGTAATCGTGTAGTTCTTCTGCCCGGCGGCGATATCGATGTCCTGCCGGCCGAGCCGCAGCATCGCCGGCGTTTTCGTCGCCGGCCGGTCGCTGAAGTACAACCCGATTGACGGCTGCACCGCTTCGGGCTTGCCGCTCGGCTGCATATGGACCTCGACGACGAGGTCGGTGTGTGGATCGAGGCGCCAGGTGAGGTCTTTCGGCCGCAGCGGCGCCACCTGGCCCGGCGTCCAGCCGAGGAAATGCCCCTCCGGATAGTCGGCTGACCGCAAGATCAGGCCGCTGTAGCCAGGCTCGGAGTCGGCGTCGTCGAGGGCGCGAGAGGCGGGCGTGCGATCGACGCGGATGTTGGCATGGTGCACCACTTTCGGGTTGCCCGGATGAAACTCGAGGCCGCGTACGTAGCGGGTGGTCGGCACCGGCAGCGGTAGCACGAAGATCCGAAACACATCCGTGCCGTCGGCTTGCAACATGTACGGTTTCGGCAGCGTCACAACGAGATCCGGCTGGCCAAGCTGCCATCCGGCGGTCCAGGCACGCGGCTTTGGAGCGGCCGCCGGATCTCCTTGGGCGGCGCCCTCCTGAACCCACTGCTTGATGAGCGCGATCTCGTCGTCGCTCAGCGGATGCTGTCCGACAAAGGGACCGTCGCCCGGATCCGCTTTCCACGGCGGCATCAGCCGTCGGCTCGTGACCATCGCGATCTGCGTGGCTCTCCGCTTCACCTCTTCATACGATTCGAGGCCGAAGGGCGCGGGACCGCTCTCGTGATGACACATCACGCACCGGTCGTTGACGAGAGGCGCCACGTCTTTGGTGTAGGTGACCGGCGTGGCCTGGGCGGACAACCCGGCGAGCGTGAGAAGGTGCCAGAGGGTCACGGCGTTCAAGGGGTTCAAGCGCGTCGCCCCCGACCTCAGCGGGCGAAGTCAGCGATATAGCAGCCCACTGACTGGGTCACGGGATGGGGAATCGGCGCGCCAGCGAGGACTGCCGTCAGCGCGTCATCGAGATCGTGCACCGTCGGCGCCGGACGCTCGACTCCGAGGTCCACGAAGCGATCGTCGATGCGCCCGTGATAGACGAGCTCGTCTCGCACGAACACGGCGGCTTCCGGCGTCACCGTCGCCTTCGCGCGTTTGACCAGCGCCTGTTTCGGGTCGCGCCATGCGGCCGCTGGATAGCCGAACGATGAGGCATGCGCGCGGATCAGCTCAGGCGTATCCGCCGGATTGGGATACACGAGATAGAACTGAACCCCTTTCGACGCAAACTTCTCGTACACGCGCTGCACTTCGGGCGCGTAGCGATTCGAGATCGGACAATCGGTCGCGGTGAACAGGAAAACGACCGCCTTCGCCGCGGCCGTCGCCTGAAACGGATCGACCGGACGGCCCTGCAGGTCGAGCACACGAAGCGGCGAAGCTGCCGCAAGGGCGAGCGCGACCACCGACAGACATCGGGCCATTTCTTCGGAAACGATAACATAGAGGCCCTGGCATGTGGCGCACAGTGGTCCTGGTAAGCGCGGCGGCGCTGGTGTATGCAAACGCGCTCCGGTCGCCGTTCATCTACGACGACTCGATGTCCATCGTCGACAACGCGCACATCAGGACCCTCCAGCTCCCCGATGCATTGTTTTCAGCTCGAGAGAACCCGACGGCAGGGCGTCCGCTGGTCAATTTCTCATTTGCCCTGAACTATGCGATCGGCGGTCTCGACCCTGTCGGCTATCGCATCGCCAACATTGCGATCCACGCCGCCTGCGGGCTCCTGATCTTTGCGATTGCCAGCCGCGCGCTTGCGTCGAGCAACCTCGGGTTTGCCGTCGCGCTCCTGTGGGTCGTGCACCCGCTCAACAGCGAGGCGGTCGACTACGTGACCGAGCGATCGGAATCGTTGATGGCGTTCTTCTACCTGCTGACGCTGTACGCGAGCATCCGGGCTCTGGAGCGACGGCACCGCGGTGCCTGGGTGGCAGCGGCGGTTCTCGCGTGCCTGGCCGGCATGGGCTGCAAGGAAACGATGGTGACCGCGCCGCTCGTGGTGGCTCTGTACGACCGCGCATTCGTGTTCGACACGTGGCCGGCTCAGTTCCGCGCGAGACGAGGGCTGTACACGGGCCTCGCCGCCACGTGGGTGGCCCTGGCGGCGCTCGTGTGGCAGGGCCCGCGGCTGCATTCAGCGGGATTCGCCAGCGGCGTTTCGCCGTGGACGTATCTGCTGAATCAGGCGGTGATGATCGTTCGGTATTTGCGCCTCGCCGTGTGGCCGACCAGCCTCGTCGTGAACTACGGCTGGCCGCGGCCACTGACGCTCGGGGACGTGGCCCCGTACGCCGCCATCGTCCTCGCCCTGATCGCGGCGATCGTTGCCGCCGCCCGTCGATGGCCGCGGCTCGCGTTCGCCGGCGCCTGGCTGTTCATCATCCTGGCGCCCACGTCGTCGATCGTGCCGATCGCGACCGAGGTCGGCGCCGAACGGCGCATGTATCTGCCCCTCGTGGCGATCGTCGCGCTCGCCGTGGTCGCGGTGGCCCGCCTCCTGGCGCGCACACGGGTGCCGGCACTGGCGGCGGTCGCCCTGCTGGGCGCGGCGTCGACGGCGCTCGGATTCGGGACCCTGCAGCGCAACCGCGAGTACGAGTCAACGGCGCGGCTGGCCGCGACGGTCGATGCACGATGGCCATCGCCGGTGTCGGATGCGCTCGTCGGGCTGGAGCTGTCCCAGCAGGGGCACCGTGACGAGGCGCTCGCGCGGCTGCGCCGGAGCGCCGAAGGCGGGTATTCGACCGCCTGGTACAACCTCGGCGGCACGCTGTTGACCGGTGGCCAGCTCGACGAGGGGATTGCTGCGTTGCAGACGTTTCTGCGCAAGTCGCCGCTCGACGCCGCCGCGGTCCAGACACGCCTATTGCTTGGCCGCGCCTTCCTGACGAAAGGCGACCCGGCGCGCGCCATCGGCGAGCTGCAGCAGGCCCGATCGATGGACCCGTCGAACATCGATGCGCTCGGCGTCCTGGCCGATGCGCTGCTCGGCGTGCAGCAGTTCGAGCCGGCGGCAGGCGCCTACCAGGCGTACCTGCAGCAGCGACCCGGCGACGTGGCCGCCACCCTCAATCTGGGAATCGCGCTCGCCTCATCCGGGCACGCGCGCGAAGCGAGGACCGCGTTCGAGCGCGCGCGGGATCTCAATCCGAGCGATCCGCGCGCACACAAGGACCTCGCAGCCCTCGCGCTCAATGCCGACGATGTCGCCAGCGGAATCCGGTTCGCGTCCGACGCCGTGCGTATTGCGCCGCGCGACGCCCAGGCCCACGACCTGCTGGGTCGAGGTCTGGCGGCGCACGGGGATTTACGGGAAGCGGTCGCGGAATTCGAGCGGGCCCTGGTGCTCGAGCCGACCTTTGCGCAGGCGCGCAGCGATCTTGAGGTCGTCAGACGATCGATTCGGTGAAAAAAGCGGTCCTCACCGATTTGAGGACAGCGCTTGAACGCCCGGAACGTGCGCCAGGTCTCGCGCGGATCGAATCCTGTGGGCAGTGGCCCACTTCAGTCTCAGCAACACCATCCGTTCATCGCGCATCCTACGTGCCCGTCGAAGCACGGGGTTGATCGTTGAATTCACCGATTCCAATGTCACCGCGTGCGCGGTCCACGGCAAATCATCAAGGGTTCTTTCCCTCGCCGATCTGATGCGGCTTGCGCGTCGGCCGCAGCCGCCGCACGATAGCATCGTCGTCCGCGCCGCTCGACTCTTAGCAGGGCGTGGCGCAAGTCGACATTTCGCCTACGAAGGCTAAAGTCTCTCAACAAGCGCTGGAAGGCTATAGAGGGTGTCAATCGTGTAGGTGGCCCTTGCGGTGCAGGGACCGTCATCGAGGCTACGGTGAGCAGGCCCGCGCAGCCACACCGTCCGAATGCCGAAGGCCTCGCCGCCAGCAATGTCGGAGTTTAACTGATTGCCAACAAAGAGCACGTCGTCTTTGGTCAGCCCACACCGCGCGAGCGCGTACTGAAAGAATTCGGGGTCGGGCTTTCGCACACCCGCGTCAACGGATGTGATCACCCACTGGAACAAGGGCGCCAACCCCGCTCGGTCTAGCCAGCCGCGGATCATCACCTCGGGCGCCACACGCGTATTTGCCCACACGGCCAGCGGCAGCCTCAATCGTGGCAGCACGTCCGCGACTCCGGGCATTAAGTAAACCAACCGGGCTTCCAGCGGGATGTGATCGTCGCGGCGCTCATCCATCAACGTGTGACCCCAATCGAACGCGATGGCTTTCAGTGGCACGATGTCGGTATTTTCCTTCAAGCGGCCGATGCCATGTATCGACAGCAGCGATCGCCCGTACTACCCTTTCAGTGCATGTCGATGGGCAAACGTCCCCGCGATCGGCAGCCGACGATGTGGGCCCCGACGACCGAGTTGCCGACCGCCGCCAGCCACCCCTTTTATCGCCGCTTGAACCAGCTGTTGCGGGAGCACGGCTTCGACGATTTCGTCGAAGCCCAGTGCGCAGGTTTTCATGCCGAGACGATGGGCCGGCCAAGTCTGCCGTCGGCGATTTAGGTTCAGCTGTTGTGATCGGATACTCGAAGGGATCGACTCGGAGCGCGGGATCGCCTGGCGCGCGGCGAACTCGTTGGCGCTGCGGGATTTCCTCGGCCTCGCCGTCGCGGAACCCCGCCGGACCACTCGACGATTTCCCGGACCCGGCGGCTGATTGCCGTGGAAACCCATCGAGCGGTGTTCACCTGGGTGCTGCAGTGCCTGGGCACCGTCGGCTTGATCAGAAAGAAGACGGTCGGGATCGATGCCACCACGCTGGAGGCCAACGCCGCGATGTGCAGCATCGTCCGGCACGACACCGTCTCATGGTCAATTCGTGCCCATCGACTTCACAGTCGATCGCCTCGACGCGAGGCTGGCAGAAGCCGGGCTTGACGCAGGAGCCGGCGATGTTCGTGTGGGAAGGCGTCACCCAGTACCTGCCGCCCGAGTCGGTCGATGCCGTCCTACGTGTTATTGCGGCCCGGGCGAGAGGGTGTCCGAGCTGGTCGTCACGTACGAACTGGACGACCCGGTTACCGGGGCATTTTCGTCAGATCGCATCGAGGCATTTCGCAAGGCCGGAAGCCGTCATCCGGAGCCTTGGCACTTTGGACTGGAAGCTTCGCGGTTGTCGATGTTTCTCGGACAGCGAGGACTGACGTTTCTCGACGACGCGGGTGCCGAGCAACATTCCGCTCGCTACCTGCGTCCGGCTGCACGTGAACTGTTCGTCTCCGACATCGAACGGATAGCACGTGCCGGCGTCTGATCAGCCGCCGGAATCACCTCAACTCGATGTACTCAAAATCGACGATGAGCCAAAAAAAAGAGGGTTGGGGAACGCCCCAACCCTCTTTATGGTCCCGGGACCCGGAGTCAGGTCCTACCAGTTGACGACGGCTGCGACGCGCAGCAGACGGCCCTGCAGAATGCTGCCCGGATAGAGGTAGGTCCCGCCCGAAACACCTGGCGTGGCCGTTGCGGTGTACGCGGCGGTGCGAATCGTGAAGTAGTCACTCGAGTTCAGCGCGTTGAACAGATCGATCTTCGGATCGATCGTGAGCCGGCCGACCTTGACGCGCTTCGCGATGGAGAAATCCACCTGGTTCACGCGCGGCATCAGCTCGGTACCGGGCGGGACGAGCGGCACCTGGGTGGGCGACGCAATGAGGCCAGGCGCGACGAGTGCGCCGACCACACAGCCCTGCGCGGCTGAATTGCCCGGACAGGTCGTGTACCTCGTCGTGCCGCTGACATTCCAGTACGTCCCCTGGCCGCTGATGAGCGTGAAGTTCGGCGAACCGGCGCCGCCGGCCGTCAACGCCTGCGTGCCGACCTGGTAGCCCGGCAGGCCCTGATACGAGCCGCTGACGATGACGCCCAGCCACGGCAGCGGGTAGGTCGCCGCGAGCTTGAACTGCGTGCGCCACGGAACCCCGCTCAGTGTCTGATCGCAGTAGTTCGTGCCCCCGATCGCGATGAGGTAGTTCGGGTTCGTCGCGGCGGCCGAGCAGGTGTTCGCCACCGCCCGGTCGGTCGCCGTCCCTCCGAAGATGCGCGCCCCTTTCGGCAGCCGCGCGTTGATGTTGAATTCGATCGCGTTGTACACCTGCGAGAGGTTGGGATCGTTGGTGACGACGTACGACACGGCACGCCCTACCGAGGCGTTGATCGGATCGTAGATCGTCAGCGGCTTGCCGTCGATCGGACTGAATACCGTAATCGCCCGGTAGCTCGGATTGGTAACGGTGCCGTTCGCGTACGTGCCGGGACGCTGGACGTTGTTCTGCGTCATCACTTCTCCCTGGACGTTGTGGAACCATTCGGCGGTCACCGACACGCCCGGCAGGAGTTCGTGGGTAGCGCCGAGGTTGTATTGATCAACGTACGGCCGCTTCAGGTTCGGATCAACGGTCGCCAGCGAGGCCTGACCAAAGTTGGCGGGCACGGCCTGCCAATTGATTTCGCACCCGGGCGTCAGGTAGACGCAGCCGTAAGGGCCTTGGGCGATATCGTCATGGTTCATGTCCGTCCAGGCAACCGTCACCGAGAGGAACGCAGACGGATTGAACAGGTTCGCCATCGTCGTCGTGGCCGCCGATTCGTACCGGTTGTACCCCAGACGCACCGCCGTCTTGCCATCCCCGAACACGTCGAACACGGCGGCGGTTCTGGGTGAGAACGTGTTCCAGATCGGCATCTGGATGTCGCCGAAGGCGGGCACGTTCGCATAGGTTCCCGTCTGCGCCGGTTGACCAACGACCGCTTCGCTGACGTGCTCAAAGCGGCCGCCAATGGTGAGCGTCAGGCGCTTCAGCGTCCAGATGTCCTGAGCATAAGCCCCGATGTTTGCGTTCAGCCGTTCCGCCGAATTGAGCGGCGTGTCGAGCAGCTGGACGGCGAATGGCACCAGGGTGCCGTTCACGTTCTGGTACTGTTGCCAGAGATCGGCGTTCGCGTAGTACCAGTGGCGGAAGAGCCCCCACGAGTCCTGGACCCCGAACTTGAGGCTATGCGATCCGGTGATGTAGGAGGCGGTGCCCTGCAAATTGTAGCGATCGGGATACTGCCCGTTTTCGGCTCCCGTCGACCCTCCGAATATCTCGCCCGTCGTGACGTCGATGTGGGTCGCCGACGCGTAAAAGGCCGAGGAGCGGTACGGTTGCACGATGCCCGGCTCGTACAAGTTGTTATAGCGCTCGATATTGGTTGAGAATCCACCTTCGACGAGCAGCTTGTTGGTGACGGTCGACGTCCACTTGACCGACCCCGTGTGATAGTCGGGCGAATTCCAGACAACGCCCGCGGTGGTCTGGTCGTTGCCAGGGCTCTGGGCGGCGCCGCGGACCTTATGGATCTTGTCGAGGTAGATCGCCAATTTGTTCTTGGGACTCACCTGCCACGTGATTCGACCCTGGCCGCTGTACTGGTGCTGTGGATCGACGCCCTGCGCGCACGTGCCTGGATTCGCGAAGCACTTCTCCGCACCCGCGATCGTCCCGTCAGACACGATCGTGCTCGCAATCGGCTTGTTGACCGTGAACAACCGGAGTGAACCGAAGAACCAGATCGCATCCTTCTTGATCGGACCGCCCTGCGTAAAGTCGGTGTCGTTGTAGGTGCCGATGCGATCAAGCGACGTCACGCCGTGGCTGGAGAGGAACGGCGTGAAATTGCTCGACTGCGCGCTGCTCGTCTCGTAGCCCTCGAAGAGCGACCCGACGAAGCGATTGC
>JBPYEE010000017.1:0-6564 GCA_051985095.1 Vicinamibacterales bacterium
CCGCAGCGCTGAAACCAGACGATTTCGAAGATCAGACCGGCGGCCCCGGAGAGCGCGAAGACGAGCGGCAGGGCGAGGCCGGCGGCCACCGCGCGATCAGCGCTGGACGAGTTCGATTTTCGCCGCCGCCGGCCCTTCGATGTAGGCGAAGTTGACCGTTGCGCCGCCCGCCAGGCGGAGCGGTCGCGGCTCGGTGGTGAATTTCACCTCGTGGGCCTTGAACTCCCTGGCCGCCTGATCGAGGCTGGGCGTGCGGAAGCCGATGTGATCGATGGCGTGCCCGTCGCTCGGCGTCGCCTCGCCGCGCTGCGCGAGGATCCAGACGCCACTGAACCGGAGTCCATCGAGCCGATCCTTCAGCTTGGCGTTCTGGCCGCCGAACCGGTCGTGGTACCACGCCAGGGCCGACGCCGTGTCCGGCGCGCGGAGATGCACGTGGTGCAGCCCCAGCTTCTCCGGATCCTGCACGACTTCGATCCGCGTCCCCCACGGATCTTCGACAAACCCGAGCTTGAACAACCCCTGGACCTCACGCACCGGCGTGACGACCTTCACGCCCGCGGCTTCGAGCTCCTTCATCTTCGCGTCGAGATCCGCGAAGGAGAACCCGATGTGATCGAGCGCGCTGCCGGTGCTGGGCTGAGCGTGGTCGTTCTTGAGGAAGATCAGCCGCGTCTCGCCGAGCATCACTCGGTCCGGCGCCTCAGTGGTCGGCTGCCCGCCAAAATTCTTCTGGTACCAGGCGACGGCCGCCGCCTGATCCGGTACGTTCAGGTGGATGTGATCGAGGATTGGCAAGAACGTCGCCTGGCCGCTCGGCTGGGCCACCAGGAGGGCGACGGCGAGACAAGCATACGCGGTGGTGCGCATCAACGGGCTCCTTCGCAGCCGGCGGCGTGGCTGCGCTACCTGCGCGCAAACCTTATCAGATCCGCGTAGATGTCGCGCGGACGCGGATAGCCATCCTCTCCAATCGCCAGGAACATGACGTGCAGGTGCGTGGGTGACCGGGGCATCGCGGCATTGCGTCCCGATCGACCGACCGTGCCGATCGTCTGGCCGGCCTGCACGATGTCGCCCGGCCGCACGACGATCGTGCGCGCGTGAGCATAGTAAAAGAGGCCCTGCGACCCAGGGCTGTAGATGTACAGGTAGCGGCCGCCGCGGAGATGGCTGGCCGGGTCCCAGTCCGGCGAGTAGGCCACGACGGCACCCGACGCGATCGCCAGGATCTCGACCGGCTGTCCCGTCCGATCGTCGAGCTCGTCCTGGTTCCGATCGTGGATGAAGAGGTCGTGTCCCGGATGCCCTTTGCTGCGCGGCCCATCGAACCAGTCATAGCCGCCCGGCTGGTAGCCGCTTCCGTTGCGGCCACCAATCGATTCGGCGCCGTACCCCTTGAGCGGGAACCGCGACGGCGAGGTGTCGCGAGTCCCGCCGTGTGCGACGTAGTACTCGCGGATCTGCGGCACGAGCGCGCGCACGCGTGCGAGTGCCGCCGCACGATCAATCGTGCTGTCCCGGATGGCCGCGTACAGCGCGTCGAAGGCAGCGCAGGGATTGGAGGCCTGCGGCGGCGGCACGAGTGACGCAGTGGCCACGGCCGCCGCGACCAGTCTCGCGACCATCGAGCTAGTCGACGCGGCCGCCGCGGCGGCGAAACGCGTCGAGGACCGCCGCCACTCGTGTCTGGAGGTCCCTGCGCGACAGCCACGATCGATCGATGAGCGTCACCGCGGTCACCTGCGCGAGATCCTGCGCGAGACTGGCAAACAGCCGATCGGTCGTGCCGTCGGCTTCCGCGTCGATGAACCGCATGAACAACGCCTCGCAGGAGAGCACCGTCGCGCGCCCCTCCCGGCGCAGCAGCAGGAAGTCTCGCCTGTTCATCTCCCGCGCGCCTCAGGCGTGTGACGCGAGCGACTCGATCGTGCGCGCGACCATGTTGCGGACGAGCGGCACCTTGTAGCCGTTCTTCGCCAGCGGCCGGGCGCCGCGGACCGCGAGCTCGCCCGCCTGCGCCGCGAGCTCGGGCGTCATCCGCTTGCCGGCGACCAGCTTCTCGACGTCCGGAAGGCGCCATGGAATCGGGGCCACGCCGCCAAGGACGACGCGCGCGCTCCGGCACGTTTCGCCGTTCATGTCGAGCGCGATCGCGGCGCTGACGACCGCGTGCGTCCACGCTTCGCGGTCCATGATCTTGTGATACGTGCTGCGCAGCGTCGGACGGGCGGCCGGCAGCCACACCGATTCGAGGAGCTCCCCCTCGTTCAGCACGTTTTCGCGTGCCGCGTTGACCGTCGGCAGGGTGAAGAACTCGGCCGCCGGGATGACGCGGCGCCCCGACGCGCTGCTGAGGGTGAACTTCGCCGCGAGCGCCACGAGCGCCGGCGCGGTATCCGACGGATGCACGATGTAGCTCGGGCCGCCCCCGAAAATCGCATGGAACTCGTTCTCGCCGCTGGCGGAATAACAGGTGCTCCCGCCATTCTTGAAACACTTGAACCCGTTTCGGTAGTACCAGCACCACGGACGCTGACACAGGTTGCCGGCGAGCGTCGCCACGTTTCGGATCTGGGGCGTCGCCACATCCTGCGCGGCCTCCGCCAGCAGCGGATACTGGCGGCGAATCAGATCGTGGCGTGTCAGCGCATCGAGCGTCATCTGGCCGCCGATCCGGACGCCGCCGGCCTCCGCCTTCGCCTGGTCGAGGCCGCCGATGGCGGCCAGCCGCACCAGCACGTCAGGCGTCGCGAGGCGCTCCTTCATCATGCCGAGCACATCGCTGCCGCCGCCGGCGATCGCGACGCTGTGTCCGTGCGTCTTCGCGTCGCCGATGACTCTTAACGCTTGCGCCAGGGTTCGTGGACTCGCCGCGGTGAAGGCTTTCATGACCGCCCTCCGTTCAGCGCCGTCAGGATTTTGTCGCGGGTGATCGGCAGGTCGCGCATCCGCACGCCGATGGCGTTGAACACGGCGTTGGCCACGGCGGCGACCGCCGGCACCTTACTCGACTCGCCCATGCTCTTGGCCCCATACGGACCGAGACCGTCGTCCGATTCGATGAAGGTGACCTCGATGTCCGGCACGTCACGATGGGTGAGGACACGGTCGCCGTAGAAGCCGGCATTGAGCGGCGAGCCCGATCGGCGGTCGTAAATGAGATCCTCGTGCAGCGCCATGCCGATGCCCATCGCCGCCCCGCCCTTGATCTGACTCTCGGCGGTCAGCGGGTTGATGATCCGCCCGCAGTCGTGAATCGCGACGTAGCGCACGACGCGCACCGTGCCGAGGTCGGTGTCGACGGTGACTTCGACGAAGTGGGCGCCGTAGGCCTGTCGCACCCGCCCCTGCAGCTGCGGATTCGGCGTGGCTGACGCGATGAGCACGGCGTCGCCGGTCGGCAATCCTTTCTCGGCGATCTGCTTCTTCAGGTCCCGCGCCGCCTCCATGACCGCCTGCCCGGTCATGATCGTGGTGCGGCTGCCCGATTCGCCGACCGAATAGGGGCAGCGATCGGTCTCGCCCCAAACGAGGTCGATCTTCGACAGCGGCACGTCCAGCGCTTCGGCCGCGATCATCGCCATCGTGGTTTTCGCGCCGGCGCCCACATCGGTGACGCCGACATGGATGGCATAGCGACCTTTCCCGTCGACTTTCGCCACGGCGCTGCTGCGGCCCAGTCCGGAGCGGAACGCCATGAACGAGACGCCGAGGCCGTGCTTGCCGGGCGCGGTTCCGGCGCCCGGCGGATGCCATTTCTGCTTCCAGCCGATGAGGTCGGCGCCGCGGCGGATGCATTCGTCGAGCGTGTAGTTGGTGTAGGGGGTCTCATCGCGGAACTTCCGCGTCATGTTCTTCTGGATGAACTCGACGGGATCCATCTGCAGCTTCGCCGCGACCTCGTCCATCATCGATTCGATGCCAAAGAACCCCTGCGGGTATTCCGGGCCCCGGAAGTTCCCCGAGACGGTCTTGTTGGTATAGACCGGGTGCACGGTCGATTCGCTGTTGGGGCATTGATACAGTTCGATGCCGGCGATGGCGCCGCTGTTCTTCCGGTACGGCCCCATGCCGCTGTAGCCGCGCAGCTGAATCGCGGTGAGGGTGCCGTCGTTCTTCACCCCCACCTTGTAATACTGCGCGGTCGGCCAGCGCCCGTGGACGCCGATGAAGTCTTCCTTGCGCGACAGCTCGAGCTTCACCGGCGCGCCGGCCGCCTTCGCGAGGAGCGCCGCAATCAGATCGCCATCCTGGTTCTGATTCTTGTTGCCGAAGCCGCCGCCCATGTAGTGGCAAATGACATCGACCTTTTCGGGCGGGATCTCGAGATCGCGCGCGATGTCGGTGCGGCAGTTCGAGATGCCCTGTGTCGGCGTATAGATGGTCAGCTTGTCGCCGTTCCAGGTGGCGACGGCCGAACGAATTTCCATCTGCGCGTTGTGCACGAACGTGGTGCTGAAGCGATCCTCGAAGACGCGGTCCGCGGCGCGGAAGCCGGCGTCGACGTCGCCGCGTTTGCTGCTGATCGGCACGAACTCGTTCCGCGCCGTCGGCGACAGATTGCCCTCCGGCCAGATTTTGGGCGCGTCGGGCTTGATGGCGGCCTCCTGGTCGAGCACGAACTCCAGCGGCTCGTACTCAACCGTGATCTGCTGCAGCGCCTCCTCGGCGACATGCCGATCGACTGCCGCCACTGCGGCGACCGGATCGCCGACAAACCGCACCGGATTGTTGAAGGCGTAGCGCCGATGCTTCGTGATCTTCTTGACCTCGTCGTTGTACTGCGTACCGCCGGAAATACCGCCGGCGCCCCAGACCACCTTGCAGGTCTCGTGCGTGAGGATCGCGGCCACACCCGGCATCGCGCTCGCCTTTGAGGCATCGATCCTGACGATGCGGGCGTGCGGATGCGGGCTGCGAAGGACGCGCGCGTACAACATCCCGGGCAGCTGGATGTCGGCCGTGTACATCGCCTTGCCGGTGACCCGTTCGACGGCATCGATGCGGGGCGTCGCGTGGCCCACCGCGTTCAACGGGGCGACCACCGATCCGCGCGCTTCGCTGACGGCGGCGGTCGCGGCCGGCGTCGGTCGGCCGCTGGCGACCACCGCTGCGATGTAGTGGTTGTAGTTGGCGCAGCGGCAGAGATTCCCGGTCATCGCGGCGCGCGCCTCGTCTGCTGTCGGATGACGATTCGCGGTCACGAGCGCTTTGGCGCTCATGAGCTGTCCTGACGTGCAGAACCCGCACTGCGGCGCGTCGTGATCGACAAAGGCCTGCTGCAGCGGATCGAGCGCGTCGTTGGCGATCAAGCCCTCCACCGTCTCGATTGACCGGCCGTCCATCCACGCGGCGAGCTGACTGCACGCATACACCGGCCTGCCGTCGACGAGCACGGTGCACGCGCCGCACTCGCCGCGATCGCAGCCGATCTTGGTGCCCGTCAGCCGCAGGTGATCGCGCAGCAGTTCAGCCAGGGTCCAGCGATCCTCGACGTCAATCTGCCGCGCCGATCCGTTCACGGTCAGCCGGATGGCCGTCTTCGGGGCGCCGGGCTGGACCGCGCCGCGCTGGGCGCGCAGCGCGGGGCGCGCGGCCACCGCCGCAATCGCGGTCGACGTCCCTTCGAGAAACGTGCGGCGTGAAATCTTGCGCTTGCTCATGGCCCGGATTCTAAACGAGTGTTCCGTTCCGAGCACCGTGTTCGGTGCCGGCGTCCAGCAACGGGACAAAACGGCAGATGTGGCACCCGCCGCGGTTCGGCGCTAACCGCCTCGATCCGAATCGACTACCGGCCTTCAAGGGCCGTTGGCCTGCAGCTTGCTGTCTACGTAGTCCTAAGTTGTCGTTTGGAGTCATGATGAGAATACAGAAGCGACCGTTGCCGTCACCGTCCCAACCCGGCCAGAGCGCGCAGCGGGCCTGCGAGCACACGCGTCTCGAACCGAAGGAACCGCACGGCGACGTGTACGAGTGCGCGGATTGCGGCTATCAGGCGCGCGCAACCTTCGCGCACGTGACCCGGGGGCGCGAGGATGCCTGAACGGCGGTTGGTGCTGCTCGGGATCGTCGGCGTCGTCGCGACCGCGGCCCGCATCGGCGTGACCGATTCGCGAACCCATCGGAGTCGCGCAGGCGGCCCTCCTCGCGGCGGTCGCGCCGCGGCGTGCGGCTGGCGGGCAGCGCGGCCGACCGTTCACGCCGGGCACTGAGCAAACGAGGACACTCGCTGTCTACCACGGGCGACGACCAAACGGCAGAAACCCTCGAAACACACGGATTTGCATGGCACCGTCATTGCTCAGATACTACAAGCGGGTGCCAACCTGCCTGATGAGGCTCTTCCGTGTCTGCATCTAAACGCATCGCTCTGATTAGCGCGCTTGCCTTGGCCGTGTCGGTCGGCACGACCGCGCGAGCGGCGGCACAGGTCCGAGTGGTGGTCGGTGGCTACTACGCGCCGTTCTGGGGCTCGTGGTGGGCACCATATCCCTATCCGTACCCGCCGCCGTACGGGTACTACCGTGATCCTGGCGCGGCGGTCCGGCTCGAGGTGAAACC
>JBPYEE010000018.1:0-10779 GCA_051985095.1 Vicinamibacterales bacterium
AGTCGATCGAGCCGTGGATATTCGCGGTCAAGATACGCGTTGCCGCCGTCAAAGAGCGGCTGCTGGCGGCCGGCGCGAATCCCGCCTCCGGCGTTTTCACCGTACTCGCTGTTAAGTGCATCGGCGACGTCCATGCCTGCCACCACACGGCCGAACGGCACGAAGCCTTGCGCGTCCTGGTACGAGTTGTCGCGCAGGCTGATATAGACCTGCGTCGTTCGTCCGTTCGGCACCGCGAAGGCAAACGCGACCGCGCCCCGCACGACCGAGTGACCCGCCGCGGGGTCGTCAGGAATCGGCCGGTCGCGCCACCCCGTCGCGGTCGCCGGGTTGCCGCTGATGCCGAACTGTGCCCATTGCCCTTTGACCACCCGGAAAAACCGCGTGTCGTCGAAGTAGCCGCTCGCAACCAGCTCCCGGAAACGATCGGCGCCGCGCGGCGCCCAATCGTGATGAACCTCGATCACGATACCGCCTTTCGTCGTGTCGAGCCGAACGCGAAAGCCGTCGTCCGGTTGCCCGAGGGCCGCGCCGAGCCCGCCGATCACGACCGTCGCCAGGAGCGCCGCGAGCATCGGGCTTCTTCCGTTTGCCGCAGCCGCTCTGCGCTCCGAGCCGTCGATCTTGTTCACCGGGCGGTCAGCGGCGTCATCCCGGCCGTGAGCGATCGGTTGAAGGCCGGCACGTCCTCATCCATGAGTCGTTTGTAGTCCGTCTTGATGTTCCCCAGATCCTTCTCAATGCCTTCCATGACCCCGACGGAGGTATCGGTCGGCGGAAAATCGGCGCCGCCGCTGACGTCACCGGCCCCGGGACCGACTTCGCCGTTGAGCCAGATGAGGTTCATGTAGACGCGATAGGCCTGTTGAAAGTACTTGTCGTCGCTGGTCATCTGCGCCGGCTCGAGAATCTTCGTCTCGACGTCGTACAGCTTCTTGTCCATCGCCTCGATCTGCTTCACGGTCGCCGCCTTGCTTGCGTCGCCGGCCAACCCTTTGCGCATGTCCTCGAGCTGTTTGCGCATGACTTCAATCGCGTTGACCATGTCGGCCGAGGCGCTGATATCGTCGCGGAGGCGCAGCTGCAGTTTCACCGACAGGTCGAGATCCTTGTCCGACGCGGCGACTTTCGGGTCCCGCAGGATCTCGAGCGGCTGCGTCGTCGATTGACCATCGACCGTGAGTTTGACCGTATAGCGGCCGGGCGTCACGATCGGGCCGACCTGGGCCGGCTCGAGTCCCCAGTGCGTCACCGGACGGGTATCCAGTCCGCGAAACCGCGGTTCCTCCCAGATATGCGGATTGTCTTTCGGCGTCGTGCGCAGCTGGACGAGCCGCGGCGGATCCCAGCGCAGATCCCAGCTGGCACGGTTGAGCCCGGCGTGCACGTTCTGTGGCCGCAGCTCCCGGACGGCTTTGCCCTCGGCATCCAGAATCTGGAGTTGCACCGATCGGGGCGCCGCCCGGAGGCTGTAGTCGATGAGCGCGCGCCCGCGCTGGGACCACCGGTACGTCGCGCGTGGTGCGAACAGGTGCACCGCCTCGGTGGTCGTCGGGCCGCCCTGTTCGAGCGGGGTGATGTCGTCGAGGACGTAAATGCCCCGCCCGTAGGTCGAGATCACAACGTCGTGGAAGGCCTTCTGGACTGTGATCCAGCTCACGGGCACGTGCGGCAATCCCGCTGTGAGCTCCGTCCAGTGCACCCCGTCGTCCATTGAATAGAAAAACGATCGGCCCGTGCCGGCAAAGAGCATCCCCTTCTTGTTTGGATTCTCGGCGACCGCTTTCACATACGACAGCGGGTGCTTGTTGGGCAGGTCGCCGCTGACGCGCGACCAGGTGCCGCCGAAGTCGGTCGTCTTGAAGATGTACGGCTCGCGGCTGTCCATCAAATGCGCATCGACCGCCACGTACGCGGTTCCGGCATCGAAGTGCGACGGCTCAATCTTCGACACCACGCCCCACGACGGCATGCCGGCGATGTTCTTGGTGACGTCGTTCCATTTCAGGCCGCCGTCGCGCGAATTCCACAGCTTGCCGTCGTTGGTGCCTGCCCAGACGAGCCCTTTCTGCACGTCGGAAAAGGCGATGGCGAAGACGACCTCGCCCGCAAACTGGCCCAGGTTGTCGCCCACAATGCCGCCCGAGGGCATGATCTTCGACAGGTCCTGCGTCGAGAGGTCGGGGCTGATGATCTTCCAGCTCTGCCCGCCGTTGGTGGTCTGGAAGATGACGTTGCAGCCGTACAGGACGTTGTTGTGATCGAAGGGATCGATCGCCAGGGGGGCGGTCCAGTGGCAGCGGTATTTCGCGTCCGGCGGTGGCGCGTCAAGCGTGATCATCGCGGGCGCCACCGACCGGGGGGTCCTGGTCCGCGCGTCGTATCGCGTTACTTTGTTGCCGTAGCAGGTCGACCACACGATGTTCGTGTCGACCGGATCCGGCATGGTGTGCCCTGATTCACAGCCGCCAAGCCCGTGCTCCCATTGATTGCCGAGGCCGTTGTACCCGGCGCCGGCGCCTTCGGGAGCATTCGCCGCGCCGCGCATCGTGCCGTCGTCCTGCATGTTGCTGTAGACGAAATACGGCACCTGATTGTCGACGTAGACGTGATACATCTGCCCGATTGGGAGCGAGACGCGCTGCAGGCTGCGCCCGTGCTGCTGGGTGATGGTCAGCCCGGCATCATGGGTCAGCACGAAGCGATCGGGATTCTTCGGATCCCACCAGATGTCGTGGTTGTCGCCGCCCCAGTTTCGCTCCTCGAAGGTCCGGCCGCCGTCGGTTGATTGCCAGAACGAACTGTTGGAGATGAGGAGTTCGTCCTCGTTGGCCGGTGACACGGCGAGGCGGATGTAGTAGCCCGCGCGACCGATCAGGCCGCGCTGCCAGTTGACCGCACGCCAGCTGGCCCCGCCGTCGTCGGATCGCCAGAGCGATCCCTGGTCGGCCGTCTGGATCAGCGCGTAGACGCGATTGGAATCGGTCGGCGCGATCGCCACGTCGATCTTGCCCACCGGCGCCTTCGGCAAGCCGGCAGATTCGACGCGCGACCACGTCGCTCCGCCGTCCCGGGACACGTACAGGCCGCTGCCGGGGCCGCCGCTCAGCTCGGCCCAGGGATGCATCTCGACCTGCCACGTGCCGGCGAACAGCGTCCGCGGGTTCTTCGCATCCATCGTCAGACCGGAGCACCCGGTCTTGTCATCCACAAACAGCACGCGGTCCCAGTGCTGCCCGCCGTCGGTCGTGCGGAACACGCCGCGCTCCTGCCGCGGCCCGGTGAGGCGTCCGAGCGCGCACGCGAAGACGATGTCCGGATTGGTCGGGTGGACGACGATCCGGCCGATTCGGGCGGTTTCGTCGAGGCCCATATGCGTCCACGTCCGGCCGCTGTCCTGCGATCGGTAGATACCGTCGCCGATGACGTCACTATCGCGGATCGCCCACGCCTCACCGGTGCCGGCCCAGACCACGCTCGCATCCGACGGGGCGACCGCCAGCGATCCGATCGCGGCCACCGGCATGCTGTCAGACACCGGATTCCAGCGGACGCCGCCGTCGGTGGTCTTCCACACGCCGCCCGAGGCGGCACCCGCGTAATAGGTGAAGGGATCGCCCGGCACGCCGGCAATCGAGGCCACACGGTTGCCGACAACAGGACCGACCCACCGGAACGAGAACGAGTCGGCGGCGCCGGCCCCGCCACCGCGGCGTTGCGCGGCGAGGGTGGCGCCGATGGCCACGGCCACAATCAATGCGAGACCAACGCGTGTCATATTCATCCCACAATATTCTTCAACACGAACCACACATTCGCCGGGCGCTCGGCCAGGCGGCGCATGTACCACGGAAACCAGTAGTCGCCGTACGCGATGAGCACGCGCAGCGGCCGGCCCGATTTGAGCAGCCGCTGCTGGAGCGGCCGCTGGATCCCGTACAACATCGCGTACTCATATGCGGCGGGGGGGACCGCCTGCGCATCGATGAACGCGGCCAGGCGGTCGGCCAGCTTCGGATCGTGGGTCGCGATGTGCAGCAGGGTCCCCGCCCGCTGCGCATCGGGGCTCAGCAGACGGCATGCGAGCCTGAAAAAGTTTTCGTCGACCTCCGGCTTGGTGGGGAACGCCACCGACGCCGCTTCAAGATACGCCCCTTTCACCAGGCGAATCGCCGCGCCGCTGGCGAGCAGCGCCTCCACGTCTTTCTCGGTCCGGTAAAGATAGGCCTGCAGCGCGATGCCAACGCGCGCCGAGCGCGCGCGAGCCGTGCGAAACAGATCGAGCGTGGGATCGACATACGCCGAGCTCTCCA
This sequence comes from Vicinamibacterales bacterium, assembly GCA_051985095.1. GTDB lineage: Bacteria > Acidobacteriota > Vicinamibacteria > Vicinamibacterales > CAVVIG01 > Gp6-AA45. Next base: position 4,314 of record JBPYEE010000018.1, read on the forward strand.
TGTCGATCCAGACGAAGTTGCCGCGCGCGTCGGCCCGATCGACCAGCCGCAGGAGGTTTCGCATGCACAGGCCGGCATCGACATCGAGCCCGAGCTGTGTCGGTTTAACCGAAATCTGCGCCCGCAGTCCCGCCGCCTGCACCTGGTCGAGCACACCGAGGTAATGCGTCGTCACCTGCTCGGCGTCGTCGGGGCGAGTGACGTTCTCGCCGAGCCGCGTGAAGATAGTGCCGATGCCGGATGCCTGCTGTGTCCGCGCGGCGTCCATCGCATCTTCGAGTCGCTCGCCCGGCATGAACCTCGCCACCGACCGGCGCACGAATGCGGTTTTCGTCGCACGCTCGCGCAACCACGCGTTGGTCGAGAGCGCGAGCAATGTCTTCCGAGCGACGCTCACAGGATCCCTTTGATCAAACCGCCATCCACCTGCACCGACGCCCCGGTGATGTACGACGCGGCGTCGGACAGCAGGAACGCGGCCATCCGGCCGAATTCCTCCGGCTGCCCGTACCGCCCCAGCGGAACCGTCGCTGCGGCACGCCTCGCCTGCTCGTCGACGGTGATGCCAGCCTGCACCGCCGCGACCTCGTCCAGATACCGCACGCGGTCGGTCACGATGCGCCCGGGGATCAGATTGTTGACCCGGATGTTCTGCGACGCCAGTTCGAGCGAGAGCGTCTTGACCAGCGCCGACACGCCGGCGCGCAGCACGTTGGACAGGGCGAGGTTCGCAATCGGCTCCTTGACCGACGACGACGTGCCGACGAGAATCGCACCTCCGCCCCGCCGTCGAAGCGCGGGGACGACGAGGCGCACGGTGCGCACGACACTCAACAGCAGCAACTCAAACGCCGACTGCCACGCCGCATCGTCGAAGGCAAGGGCCGCCCCGGGCGGCGGGCCACCGGTGTTGCAGAACAGACAGTCGACGCCACCGAATTCCTTCACGGTCGCCGCATGCCACCGCTCGATGGCGTCGCCACGACCCAGATCGGCCGCAATCGGCAGCGTGCGGGCGCCGGTCTCCCGGGCGATTGCCTCCGCCGCGCGCTGAATCGCCACGGCGTCGCGCGATGCGAGCGCCACCGCGGCGCCTTCCGCCGCGAGCGCCCGCGCCACGGCGTAGCCAAGCCCCCTGCTCGCGCCGCCCACCATCGCAACCTTGTTGTTGAGACTCAGCTCCATGTCGAAGATCGCGCCACCGGTCCAACCCTGGATGGTACACGAACTGACACGCAGCCCCGCGGAAGAGTCAGGGTGTTCAGTGCCGCCGAGCGTCAGCGCTCCAGCGCCGCGCGGTCCCAGCGGGCGAGCGACGCGGCGCGGTCGTACGTGCTGGTCACGAAATCTGCGATCGCCTGCTCGGGTGACGACGATTGTCGAACCGCCTCGTAGGGCAGGACGAACTCGCCCAACGCCTGATGGTAGTACGCGGCCTCGGGACGGACGCGCGCCTCCTTCAGTCCCGCCGGTTCGGGAACGGCATACCCGTAGAAGGCCGGCTCGAGCAGCGGCGGGCTCCCGGGCCAAAACCCGTGGCTGATCACTTCGTGCGAGTACGCCTCGCGCATGAACGCGGGACCGTCGCGCGGCGGCGCCGGCCGTCCCGAGAATCGCGTCACCGCCAAATCGAGCCCGCCCCAGAAGAAGTGCACCGGGCTGGTCTTGCCCACAAACGCGTAGCGCGTCGATTCGAAGACGTCAGCCACGCAGACGAGGATGTGCCAGAACCGCGACGCGTACTCCGGGTCGTAGGAATGATGCGCGGTGTCTCGTTCGAACGGAATCGGCTCCGGAACCTCAGCCGGCGTCGTCCAGATCCTGACGTTCAGCGACATTTGCTGCAGCAGGTCCGTCGTCTGGCGATAGAAGTCCGCGACCGACATCGGTCCGAGCGGCAGGACGCGATGCTGGCCATCGGAGGCGTCGACGTGGAGCTGATGCGCGATGAAATCGAATTCCATCGTGAACGCAGAGCGCCCGTGCGGGAGGAGCGCGGTCGCCAGGCCGCGCGGGGTCAGGTGGAACGCCACCGCCCACGAGTGGTTCAGCGGCCGCGCCTGCGCCAGCGCGACCTTGCCGACGACCTGCATCCACATGTGCAGCGTCGCGCGGGTGTCCGCCCAGGCATCGTACGGCAGGGGAGGCCAGCGGTTGTCGGTCATAATGTCGAGAATGGACTCATCGCCATGCTCTCATATTGACGCGATTCAGGATGTTAAAACCGCGAAACGGCACGAGTGCATCGAATGCGTGAAGATTGGCGCGCGGTGGGTCCATCTGCGCACCTGCCAGACCTGCGGCGCGACGCTGTGCTGCGATTCATCGCCGAACCGCCATGCGAGCAAACACGCGCGCGCCAGCTCCCATCCGGTGGTTGCATCGGCGGAAGCTGGCGAGCGGTGGTTGTATTGTTATCCGGACGACGCGTTCGCCGAATACTGACCGGCGTTACCCATTGGCCGGCCGTACCGTCACGAACACCTCGCTCCCCTTGCGGTTGATCAGCAGCAGCGCCGGACGGTCCGTGGTCTTGCGAACCGCGGCCCGCAGCTCGTCGATCGTCTTCACCGGCTGCCGATTGACCGATTCGATGACGTCGCCCTGCTGAATGCCGGCATCGGCCGCGCGGCTATCAGGGGTGACGTCCTCGACGACGAGCCCGTGCGCATCCTTGACGCCGAGCTGCGACGCCAGGTCGGGCGTCAGCGGTGCGACGGCGACGCCGAGCGCAGCCTTGTCGTCACTGCCTTCGCTGTCGGACTCTCCATCGCGACCGTTGCGCGCCAGCTTGCCGGCGTTCAGCTCCTCGAGCTTGACGGATACGTGTTTCTCGGTGCCGTCCCGGACGATTGTGACATCGGCCGTCGATCCGGGGCCGGACGTCGCCACGCGGTTCCGCAGCGCGTTCATGTCATGGACCGGTTCACCATTGAACGCGGTGATGACGTCGCCCTGCTTGATCCCCGCATGGTCGGCCGCGCTGCCGGCGGCCACCGCGCTCACGATCACGCCGCCAGGTTTCTTCAATCCGAGGTTCGATGCCATGTCGGACGACACGGTCTGCACGGTCACGCCGAGCTGCGCCCGCGTCACCTTGCCCTTGGTCTGCAGCTGATCCATGACGGTCTTCGCCATGTTGACGGGAATCGCGAACCCGATGCCGATGTTGCCGTCCGAGTTGGACAGAATCTGCGAGTTGATGCCGACGAGCTCCCCCTTCGCATTGACGAGCGCGCCGCCGGAATTACCGTGGTTGATCGGCGCGTCGGTCTGCAGGAAGTCTTCGTAGCTCCCATCGCCCACGCTCGTCGACCGCCCCTTGGCGCTGATGATGCCCATTGTCACTGTCTGGCCCACGCCGAGCGGATTACCGACCGCGAGCACGACATCGCCCACTCTGACGTTGTCAGAATTTCCGAGTGCCACGGCATTGAAGTCGCTCCCGTTGATCTTGAGCAGCGCCAGGTCGCTCGGCTTGTCGGTGCCGATGACCTTCGCGGTGAGGGTACGGCCGTCGGTCAGATCGACCTTGATGTCGTCCGCGCCGTCGACCACGTGATAGTTGGTCAGAACGTAGCCGTCTTGCGTCACGATGACGCCGGACCCGAGCGCGCGTTGTTTGTAGGTACGCGGCTGCGTTCCACGGCGCTGTCCGCGTTCGAACGGCTGACCAAAGAACTGGCCGAAAAAGTCGTCGTCCGGGAACTGGAACTGGGTCGGCGACATTTGGGCCTTGCCCTCGGTGCGGATCGTGACGACGGCCGGCGCGACGACGTCGACGACGTCGGCGTAGGAGTCGCGGCTGCCCGCCACGGCGTGCTGAATGGGCGTCGCGACGGTCGTCGCGGCGTGCAGGGCCGGTTTCTCGGCCGCGAGGCCTCGCCAGGCCGCGCCGCTGACCAGGAGGAGGGCGGCAACCACCGCCAGTCCGCCTCGCGCGGCCCGTCTGCTGATAGTGATGTGTCCGTCAGTCATTGCGGTCTGTCTCCTTGTGCTCTCTTCTGATTAGACGGCAGCCCGCCTTGCCAGCCGGTTACAGGACCATTACATCGGTGCAATGTTGGGAGTGGCCGGCAGCGACACGGTAAACGTCGAGCCACGCCCGACTTGGCTGGCGACGCTGACGACGCCACCGTGCGCCTCGACAATCGCCTTCACGAGGCTGAGGCCCAGGCCGACACCCCGCTCGGTCCGGCTGGTGTCGCCGCGAAACAGCCGATCCCAAATCTGCGGGAGCTCGTGTGGCGGGATCCCGATCCCCGTATCGCGAACCTCGAGCACGGCCTGGTCGCCGTCGCGTCGGACGACCACCTCGACGCGGCCGCCGCCCGGCGTGTACTTGAGTGCGTTGTCGAGGAGATTTGCCGCGACCTGCTCCAATCGGGTCCGGTCGCCGTCGCAGACCACGCCGGGCTCGGCGGTCACCGTCAGGCCGACGTCTTTCGCGTCGGCGACGTCATGATAGAGATCGATGGCGCGATCGACGACGGCGCTGAGCGGAACGGGTTCGCGCTGCAGTTGCATCGCGCCGCTCTCGGCCTCGGAGATGTCCATCAACGTGTTGAGCATGGCGAGCACGCGGTCCGATTCCTCGACACAGTCGGCGAGGGCGTCCCGATAGCGATCGAGGTCAGGCGGGGCGGCCAGCGCCAGTTCCGCCGTTCCGCGCAGGCGCGTCAGCGGCGTTCGCAAATCGTGGGAAACATTGTCCAGCGACCCGCGCATGGCGGTCACCAGACCTTCGATCTTGTCGAGCATCGCGTTGAACAGGACGGTCAGCTGGTCGAGCGCGTCGCCCGTCCCCGCCGCCGGCACGCGCTCATCGGTGCGACCCGTCCGGATGATGCGGCGGACGGCCGCCGTCAGCCGGCGAACGGGCGACAGCGCCGATTGGGTGGCGAGCCATCCTCCCGTCAGCGCGACCAGGACGATCGTCAGCGTTACCAGTCCCAGCGCTGCGCGGAATCGCGTGAGGAGATCGTCGCGCGCTTCGGTGCTCTTGCCGACCTGGACCAGGGTGCCGTCGGGCAAACGCAGCTGTGCCGTTTCGAGCTTCGTCGGATCCCATCCCTCGGGGTTGCTGAGGACGACGGCCTCGGATCGGCGCGTGACGACGCGAACGAACAGGCGTTCGGGCGCGGTCTGCTGTTCGGCTCGCACGGTGTCGGCCAGTTCGTCGATGCCGCCGCGCGCGTAGGCCGCGGTGTATTCGCCGAGCTTGGCATCGATGATCTGATGATCCCGCTGGGTGAGCGATATCGCCGTCAGGTAGTACGTCAGCAAGACGATCGCCATCGAGCCGAGGACGAACAGCGTGGCGTACCAGAGCGCGATCCGCAGGCCAAACGCGTACAGCGAAACGCCTCCAACGCCGGACGCGGCGGCCGGACGGGACCCGCTGTTCACGTCACGCGTTTCAGTGGGTTCAGCTGGCATCGATCGTCCCCCGCGAGGTCAACCACGCAGGACGTAACCGACTCCCCGGACGGTGTGCAGCAACTTCTTTTCGAACGGCCGATCGATCTTCTCGCGCAGCCGGCTGACCAACACGTCAACGATGTTCGTCTGCGGATCGAAGTTGTAGGCCCAGACGTGCGACAGAATCATGGTCTTCGACACCACGCGGTCGCGATTCCGCATGAGGTACTCGAGCAGCGCGAACTCGCGCGGACGCACGTCGATGGCCGCACCGCCGCGGGTCACACGTCGCGACAGCAAATCGACGACGAGATCCTCCACCGTCAGCGTCGTCGGTTCACCGGTGCGCGAGGCGCGACGCAGCAGCGCCTGCACGCGTGCCAACAGCTCGGCGAATGCAAACGGCTTCGTGAGATAGTCGTCACCGCCCGCCTGCAGACCGCGCACCCGATCATCGACCGAGCGCCGCGCGCTCAGGATCAGGACGGGCGTCGCGATGGCCCGCTTCCGCAGGGCGTCGATGAGCGCCAGACCATCGCGCTTGGGCAGCATGACGTCCACAATCGCGACGTCGTAGGGTTCGCGAACCGCGAGGTCCAATCCGGCATCGCCATCGACCGCCGAGTCGACGGCAAACCCCGCCTCGCGCAATCCGCGCGTGACAAATTCGGCGATCGTGACGTCGTCTTCGACCAGCAGTGCACGCACTATCGACGTGGCGTCCCGGGCGGCGCCGCCCGCAGGTACTGCGCGGGCCACGGCAGCAGATGGCCGAGCTCCTGCGCCGCGCGCAGCGGAAAGTACGGATCGCGCAGCAACTCCCGCGCCAGCACGATCAGATCGGCCTTGCCGGTTGCGATGATCTCGTTCGCCTCCGCGGGGGCGGTAATCAGTCCGACGGCCGCGGTGGCAATCCCCGCCTCTTGCCGGATCCGCTCGGCAAACGACACCTGATAGCCGGGGCCAATGGGTATCGTCACGTCCGGCAGCCCGCCCCCGGACGAGCAATCGATGACGTCGACGCCGCGGATTTTCAGTCGCCGCG
>JBPYEE010000019.1:0-2979 GCA_051985095.1 Vicinamibacterales bacterium
CACGAGCGACGATGTGATCTGGTACTCCGATTATGGACGCGGATACCTCGGCCGCCTCGATCCGAAGACCGGCGCCGTGAAAGAGTGGCCGTCGCCCGGGGGGCCGAAATCGCTGCCGTACGGCATCGCTTCGATTCACGACGTGATTTGGTACAGCGAATCCGGCGTGAAGCCAAACACCATCGTGCGTTTCGATCCGAAGACTGAAAAGTTCCAGACCTGGACGATCCCGTCTGGCGGTGGCGTAGTGCGCAACGTGTCGGTCACAAAGGACGGCAACCTTGCGATCGCGTGCAGCGGCGTCAACCGTGTCGGCCTCGTGGAGATCAAGAACGCGGCGGGCACGCGATAGCCGAGACGCACGACGAGACGGCCGGCTTCGATGTCTGCGATCGTTGCAATTCCCGCGGCCGGCTGGAATTCGTCCGGGTGGACAGGTGACGCCGTCGCGGCGCTCGAGCGCGGCGCCGTCATCTTTCTGCCCCGGACGGCGTTCGAGCTGACCGGGGCCGATCGGTCGATTTTCTCTCCCGCAACGGCTGCCGCGGCCAAGAACGTCAGCTTCGACCCGCACCGGGGCCGCGTCGGCGGCACGGCGCTCGAGGGCGCCGAGCGCGAACGGCTCCAGAGTGTGTTCGATCGATTCAGTCGACTGGCACGTCAGCTGGTCGACGGGCTGCTGCCGCAGTACGCGCCGCACCTCGTCACCAGCCGCGCGAGTTTCCGGCCCGTGGAAATCGCGGGGCGTGTCACCTCGTGGCGGAAGGACGACACACGGCTGCATGTCGACGCGTTTCCGGCGACGCCGGTCCAGGGGCGCCGGATCCTGCGGCTTTTCTCGAACGTCAACCCGGACGGCCGCCCGCGCGTCTGGTGCGTTGGCGATACCTTCGAAGCGGTGGCGACGCGGTTCGCGCCGCGACTGCGGATGCCGTGGCCGGGCAGCGGCCGCGTCCGGCATCTGCTGCGCCTGACGAAATCGGCGCGCTCGCCGTACGACGCATTGATGTTACAGCTTCACGACCGGATGAAAGCGGACGCCGACTTCCAGACGACCTCGCCGCGGGAGCGGATCGAGTTTCCGTCGGCGACGACGTGGCTCGCGTTTACCGATGCCGTCAGCCATGCCGCAACATCCGGTCAGTACCAGCTCGAGCAAACCTTTCTGCTGCCGGTTGATGCGATGGACGACTCGCGCCACTCGCCGCTGCGGGTTCTCGAACGGATCAAGGGACGCCGGCTCGCGTAGGCGAGGGCGTGTTCAGGCGACTGAGCGTTTCGAGGGCCTCGCGCTCTGCGGCGTCGGCCTTGCCGCGCGTCAGTTCACTCGTCCGGTGGCGCGCCGCCGCGCGCGCCCGGAAGGTGGCGCTGTCGTCGAGGTCGACCCTTCGGGGCGCTGCCGTTCCTGCAGCCGACTCGCGAAGGCTCTGCGCTCGAAGCGCCCAGCTCGTCGTGCGCAGCTTCAGGTACCGTCGCGCGTCTGCCATCCGGGGCTCGTCTTCACGCGGGATGTGTTGCAGAGAGGTGACGCGGTCCGTCGCTTCGTGAAGAACCGGGAGGATCGCGTCGTCGATCACCTGTGCCAGTGCCTCGGCGTTGATTGCGCCGTTTCGGTACCGCGCGTCTGCGCCGTCGAAGGCGTGGGCAGTACGATGTTCGACGGCGGTCAGCCGCTGCAGTTCAGGCTCGACGTCGAGGATGCCCCGAAGCGGGATCGCCAGGCCGGCCGTGATGAGGGCGACCGTGCCGGCGGCGATCGCGATCCGACGCGGCGCCGGAGGTTCGCTGGCCTGGTTAGTCGTCGCGAGGCCAAAGGCGATTCCAACGCCAAAGCCGACGAGGTTGGCCAGGCCGTTTGAGCCCGGACCGGCGAACCCGGCGAGGACGACGGCGGCACCGATGATGGCGCAGCGCTTCAGCGCCACGACCGGAATGGTCACGTCGGACTGGTGCCGCTGCCCTGTCACGAACCAGACGGCGAACATCCCGTACAGCCCGAACACGGCACTGGAGGCTCCGCTCGAAACAATGAGCGGATAAACCGCCAGCGTCGTCACGCCTGCGAGCAAACCGGCAGCGATGAACGTGGCGGCGACTGCGAGCCGGCCGGCCAGTCGTTCGAGGATGCGACCGAGCTGAATCAGGGCGCCAACGTTGATCACGAGCGTCAGCAACGAGGCGTGGACCCACGGCGCGGTCGCCAGGCGCCACCACTCGCCATTCGTAGTGCGCGGTCCGACACTGGCGCCCCACGCAAGGAGCGCCGCCGCGCCGGATCGCGGCGCGTTGTCCAAGAGGAGGCCGGCGTACACGACAACATTGATCGCGACGATAGCCGGTGTGACGACCAGCCGCGGCATCCGTGCGCCGAGTGCCGCACGAAATCCTTCCAGCTTCTTCTGCCCTTGCGCCCGTATGCGGGCGATGCTGGCGAGAACCGCCTGCGGCAGCCTGGCTCTGGCCTCGGGCGTCATCGCTCGGAGCGCGATAAGGGCAACCACGGTCAACAGGACGAGGGCGGCCATCGCGACGCTCTAGCCTCAAGAGTCGTGCCGAAAGACGCCGCGAAAATGGCCTGAATTCACCGGGTGTCACCCGTGATCGCGGGCCCGGATTGCAACTCTGCCGCCTGCGATCACCGCCGTGTAATTGGTCCTGTTGCGACGACACCGACCCGCCGATGGCCCCGGCCGATGGTCACCGCGCAATCGTTGACCCCGCGCGGCGCCCTCGCGATGGGGTCGGTCTTCGTCGTGGCCGGCGTCGTGCCGATTCTGCTCGCTCTGGGGATCATCCACCCGCGCGAGGCACCGCCGCACGCGTGGGTCGGCGTCGCGGCGGGCCTTGTTTTCATCTGCGGCGGCCTGGCGATCGTGCTCGATTACGGGACGGCTGGCGGGGTGGGGCCGGATGGTGATCTCGCGTCGAGCGCGCCCCTTCTCGCCCGCTGGCTGCATCTGGCACTCGGCCTGACGATCG
>JBPYEE010000020.1:0-9266 GCA_051985095.1 Vicinamibacterales bacterium
ACCGCGCAATCCGCGTGACCGTCTCCAGGTCGGCTTCCGCGCCGGTCGTCACGACACCAAAGACCTCCTGTTCGGCCGCCTTCCCGCCGAGCGCGCCGATGATTCGGCCCCGGAGGTATTTTTCGTCGTACCCGTAGCGGTCGGTTTCCGGTGTCGACAGCGTCACGCCGAGCGAGCGGCCGCGCGGAATGATCGACACCTTTCTCACCGGGTCGGCTCCAGGCTGTAGCATTCCCAGCAGGGCGTGACCTGCTTCGTGGTACGCCGTTCGCCGCCGCTCCTCGTCGGGAATGACCACATTGCGAGCGGTCCCGAGCTGCACCTTTTCCAAGGCGTCGTTTAGATCGCGCTGCGTCACTTGCTGTTCGCCCCGACGAGCCGCGAGCAGCGCCGCCTCGTTCACCAGGTTCGCGAGATCGGCGCCGGTCATGCCGGGAGTCGATGCGGCGATCGCGTCGAGATCAACATCGCTTGCGAGAGGAACCGTTCGAGTGTGGACCTGGAGGATCGCGACGCGGCCCTTATGGTCTGGCGCATGCACGACGATCTGGCGGTCGAAGCGACCCGGCCGCAGGAGCGCAGGATCGAGAACGTCCGGACGATTCGTCGCAGCCAGGACGACGACACCTTCGCTGCCGGTGAACCCGTCCATTTCCGTGAGAATCTGATTCAGCGTTTGCTCACGCTCGTCGTGCCCGCCGATCGAGCCGGCGCTGGCTCGAGTGCGTCCGATCGTATCGATCTCATCGATGAAGATGATCGCCGGAGCCACCTTCCGAGCTTCGCCAAAGAGCTCGCGGACGCGACTTGCTCCCACGCCGACGATCATCTCGATGAATTCCGAGGCGCTTGCGCTGAAGAACGGCACATTGGCCTCGCCGGCGGTCGCGCGCGCAAGCAACGTCTTGCCGGTGCCCGGCGCTCCGGTCAACAGCACCCCTTTCGGGGCCCTGGCACCCACCCGACGATATTTTTCGGGATCACGCAGGAAATCAACGACCTCGCTGATCTCGGCCTTCACCTCGTCGATACCAGCCACATCATCAAAGGTCACGCGAACCTTCTCCGGATCGACGCGCTTCCGTGCGCCTCCGCCCAGCAGCCCGCCGCCGATCACGTCCTGCTGGCGCTTGAACATCCAGTAGTAAAAGCCGACAAACAGCAGAATCGGGCCAAACGAAACCAGCAGATTCGTAATCGTCCCACGCTCCTGCACGATGGGTGTCGCGCGCACGGTCGCGTGGCTCGCCGTCAGTTCGCGGAGAAGGTCATCGGCCGCAAAGGTCGGCCGTTCTGTCTTGAACTGTTTGTACGTCCGGCCGCCTTGGGCCTCGCCGGTTGGCGCGGCTTTCTTCAACTCACCTTCGATCGTGTCGCCGCGCGCAAACACCTCAGCGACATTGCCTGCGGCGACCTGCGCCTTGAAGTCGGTGTAGGAGACCGTCTGGGGCTGGGCCAGCCGATCCTGCATCGTCAACAATCCGAACAGGAGCAAGTAGCCGAGCCCCCATGCCAGGAAACTGACCCACCGGCGCCGTTTCGATGGTTGTCCTTTCGGGAGGCCCTCGGTACGCCACGGTTTCGGGTGCGATGGTCCGCCGCTCTGCATTGAGCGCGGAGGTTGAGGCGATGGCGTGGTGTTTTGAGCCGTCATGCTTGAATCCACGGGGTCCCGAGGCCGTTCGTTGGTACGGGCGAGTCTACCAACAAGTCAAGTGCGGCGGCGGTGAATCGCGTTCATGAAGCGCGACAAGTCTCGACGGTTGTCGTCGGTGGTCAGCGTGGCTCGATATCCGTGTGCTGCGCCCGGCACATTGCCGTCGGAGGAAACGGCGGCGGAATGCCACCAAGGCGCCGCCGTTGCCGCCCAATCCCGTTCGGTCAGCGAAGGCCGACCAGCCGAAGCAACCGAAGGTGGTCGTCAAACACGTTCTCCTCAACCGATCTCACCGTTCCTGCATCTCGTAACGGCGCAGAACTGCAGCGCGAACGTCTTTCCGGTCGCCTGGTCAAACCGCCGGAACCAGACACCATCCGGCACGGGTTGTTCCCAACGGCGGCCTTCGATGGACCTGAAGACCGCCTCGGATTCGGCCTGATTCGCGTCGCGGCCACAGCGCATCCCGATCGCAGGTGAATACACCCTTCGTGGCGCCGGAATGCCGCGTCCTTCCGTTTTGCAGGGTTCAGCCGCCGTCGGGCGTCTTCGGCACGTAGATTCTCATCAGCGCTTCGTGTGTTGCGTTTTCTGCCAGCATTCGTCCGGGCATCACGAGTCATAAGGTTGGCTTCGGCCGCGACGCCGCTTCCAGCAGCCTCTGGTGCTTGATGCAGTAGGCCGCCCAGGGCACGGCGTCCAACCGCTTCGTCTCGATCGGCCCACCATCGACCAGACAACGACCATATGTGCCATCGTCGATTCGGCGCAGCGCATCCCTCACCTGCTGCAGAACCGTCGCGTCGAGTTCAGCCTCGGTGAAGTCTTCGCTTGCCGACTCGGTGGCCGCGCTGGCGTCTCCGGCGTCCACGGGCGAGTCGGCCGTCTGTTCGCGTGCCCGCCCGGCGTCGCTGACGGTACGGTTCGAGAGACTCGTTGCGAGATCCAGCAACCGTCGCCTGTAGGGCTCAACGTCCATCTCCGACTCTCCTTCACGCGGTTGGTGTCACCCTACGGTGGGGAATCCGCGAGCGCGCCGAGCGATTCCACGGTCGCGGCTTCAAGAGCAAGGTGCGAGCACAACGCCGTTCGACATGGTCGTATTGAGTCACAGGAGTCGGTACAGCACGCGAGGGACGAACGTTGCACTGGGCGAGTCGAGCCGATCGACCGCGGCCAGTTTCAGAATGTCGTGCGACGCTCGAGTCGCGACCTCGTCCATGCACCTCACTTCGACGATTCTCCTGACGTGCGCGACTGGGCCTGGGGTGTCTGGCTGCGGATCGCGATCGTGTCGAGCCACTGGCGCGCGGCGGTGACGTCGTCGTCGCCCAACTCGTGCCCGCCTGGATGCCAATGCATCGTCACCCGTGCGCCGCCGTCGCTCAGCAGCCTCCGGAGCCGCTCCGGCTGCGCCGGTGGGACGATCGGATCTCGCGTTCCGGACCCGATGAAGACGGCGACGGCATGGAGAGCTGGCGCGGCTCCGGGTTCGAACGGCACCATTGGCCTGAAGAGAACCGCGGCAGCAAGAACGGTCGGTCGACGTAACAAAAGGCTCGCCGCGATGTTCGCGCCATTCGAGTACCCGACCGCGATCACGCGGGAGCCGTCGAATCGATACTGGTCCGCAGCGGCGGCGACGAACTCCGCCAGTTCGTCGGTCCGGACGACGAGATCCTGCAGGTCGAACACGCCTTCTGCAACCCGGCGGAAGAACCGCGGTGCCCCGCCTTCAAGCACCTTTCCCCGAGGCGACAACAGCGCGGCGGACGGCGCGAGCGCGCGTCCGATCGGCAGCAGATCGTGCTCGTCGCCACCAGTGCCGTGCAACAGGAGGAGCGTCGGCGCACCCGATGCGGAAGCTGGCACGAACTGGTGGATGAATGCGCGCGGGTCTTTAGCCATCATGGTGCCGTGCGTGCCGGCAGCCGAATCGGCGGCAGTACCGCTTCGATCTGCGTGCGGGCCTCCTCCAGCCACGGGGGCAGCTTCAGGTGGGTGCCAAGATCCTCGACCGACTCGTCGGTCGCGAATCCTGGTGGATCGGTCGCCAGCTCGAACAGCACGCCACCCGGCTCGCGGTAGTAGATCGAATGAAAGTACTGTCGGTCGATTTGCGGCGTCACATCCAGTTCGGCTGCCACGAGCTTCGATCGCCACTCAAGTTGTTCTCGGTCGCCAGGAACTCTGAAGGCAATGTGGTGAACCGTGCCGACCGCGACAATGCCGCGCCGCTCGGCGGGCCGGCACACGATGTCGACCACGCTGCCGCTCCAGAGCCCCTCTCCCGCAACAAAGCGAAACCGATCGCGGTCGGTACCGGCGGCGCCGAATCCCATCGTTTCGGTCAGCAGCTTGGCCATCCGCTCGTACCCGGCCGCGCAGATCGTCACGCCGTGAAAGCCTCGGATGGCCGTGGCGCTCGGAACCGAGCTGCCACTCCACGGTTGGTTCAGCTGCGCCGGGGTATCAGCGACGAGCTCGATCTGAAGGCCGTCGGGATCGTGGAAACTGATCACTTCTTCATCGAAGCGGCGCAGGGGCGCACCGACGAGCACGCCGTGTCGACTGAGACGGTCCCGCCAAAACCCGACTGAACTATCGGGAATCGAAAAGGCGGCGCCGATGACCTGCCCGGTGCCCCTGCGGCCGTCGGGGGCACCAGGCCACGGAAAGAACGTCATGATCGTTCCCGGATGCCCAACTTCGTCGCCAAAGTACAGGTGATATGTGTCGGGCGCGTCGAAGTTGACCGTTCGCTTGACGAGGCGTAACCCGAGGACGGTCGTGTAGAAGTCCACGTTTCGCTGCGGGTCCCCGGCGATCGCGGTCACGTGATGAAGCCCGACAATTGGCGTGGTCATTTGATGTCCCTCTGTACTCTCGTACCAACCCTAGCGTCTGCAGCGGCAATCAATAATGTCCACCTCGGCGTAAACGGTGTGCGCGACGAACGCGTTCGGAAAAGCGTAACAATCGACAACCTCTTTTGCGAAGCGAGCGTCTCCTGACGGTTACATGACTTCGAGTGCGCGCGCGCGGCCCATGAGGCGCGCGACGTGTTGGGCGGCGCCCCTGTCTCAGGGCTTGATAGATCTTCGCCGGAAAGACCGTGATGGCGACCGGGAGCGCGATCACCCTTTCCGTTGTCGACATCTGTGATCCGATCACAGGATGTTGAAACGGTCTGTACCGGAGCCAATGCACCACGCCAGAGTCGTCGCGCCTGATCCGATGCGCTTCTCCGCGACACGTGCTGCCTCACGCAAGGGCTATGCTCACGAACTCTGAAAGCGCGCGGCTGCATCGTTACGCGGGTGCGTCCGATCGGTCCGCTCCGCTACCTTCCGCGCTCCCCTGAACATCAATTCACCTCCCGCGGCCGTTCGAAGAGTTGGGCTACCCTCGTTCCCTACCGATTGCCGCCGACTCCTTTCCTCCGACCACGCGTGCCCAGCCTCAGCAAACTGTCAGTCGGTCGTTGTGGCATGGCATTCAGGACGTCAGGCACATTCGCCGGCGACCAGTCACTTCGCCAGCTGATCGGAGGACCGATCTACGCAAAGCTGGCACGGCATTCGCTTCCGCGCCTGACCCAGACTTGCCGCAGGAATTTGACGTCGTCTGTCTCGGTGCGGAGGTCGCCGGAAGGGCAATCGCGGTCGGCCTTCGGGACAGCAGGTTGACGCTGGCGGTCGTCGAGCGAGAGCTGGTGGGGGGCGAGTGTCCGGACTGGGCTGCGTGCCGTCCAAGACCCTGCTTCGCTCGGGCGAAACCTTGACCGATCCTGGGCGCGCTCGCTTTGTCGCCGCCTCATGCGTGAAGTGGACTGTCGCCTTTCCCAAGATCTCCAACCGCGTGCTCTGGATGGCACCGCAACCTCGTCGACAGCGGGCCTGCCGTCGCGAGGCCGGCGACCGGGGCGAGGCTGTTTCGAGGCGAACGGAAACCGACGGAGCAGCACACGGCAGAGGTGGGAGGCGAGCAGCTCGTTTGCGCGTCATGCGATGGGCATCGCCAACGACCGCATCCAGCGGTATCCGGCCTTCAACCGGATGCTTGGGGAAGCCGGGAGCAGCTCGCCGCGAGGAACGCGCGTAAGGCGCGGCGAGACGCTCATGCCACTCACCGCCAACCCAATGGAGGCCACGATGAGCACGCCGGTATACAGTGACCCGCAACCCAGCGGCCAGGCGCCGGGACGGTCGAGATGAAGCTCGAGGTCGTCGTCCTCCCCGTGTCCGACGTGGATGGCGCCAGGCGCTTCTACCTGGGCCTGCGTTGGAGGCCGGACGCCGACCTCACCGCCGGCGATAACTCCCGCGTTGTGCAGCTGACACCTCACGGCTCGCAGTGCTCCATTCATCTTCGGCAGGGAGTCATGACGGCCGTCTGCCAGGCTCAATTCAGGGAACGATGCTCGTCGTCTCCGACATCCAGGCTGCGCGGGCCGCGCTCGTCGGCCGCGGCGTCGACGTCAGTGAGGTGTTCCATCATGCCGGGATCCAGGGACGGGTGCCTGGTCCGGATCCGCAAGGTCGCTCATATGCCACGTGGGCAACAGTCAGCGATCCAGACGGCAGAAGCTGGCTGCTCCAGGAAATCAAGACGCGGCTTCCCGGACGGGTCTGACGGGGCCGCTACTAAGGAGGGATTATGGACGTCGCGGCTCTGACAGAGCTTCTCCGCGAGGCAGAAAAGCACCATAGCGAATACGAATCGGCCGCTCCGAAGCATGACTGGTCGGAGTGGTACTCCGCTTACATCGTCGCGCGCGAGCGCGGCAGAACTCCCGACGAGGCAGACAAAGATGCCGCGCTCCACATGCAACGTACTCACGACCGCGTGCCGGGGTAGCGGCTCGTATGCGACCCGACATCGTTCCAGGCGCAATCTTTCCCGACTATGAGCTTTCTGACCACCGCGGCCAGCACCGGACGCTTTCGGAATTGCAGGGAGACGATCCGCTGGTGCTGGTGCTCTCCCGCGGAGGTTTCTGTCCCAAAGAAAGGAGGCAACACGAGGGGCTCCTGCAACTCCACCGCGAGATGCAGGTGGGCTACTGCCGCCTCGTCACGATCTCGACTGATAACCTGCTCGAGACGAGAGAGTTCCGCACTGGCGTTGGCGCGCGCTGGACGTTTCTCTCGGACCCCGGGCGCAAGGTGCAGAAGGATCTCGACATCGCGGAATACACCGACCTGCAACACAATCCGATGATCCCGCACACGCTGGTTCTCGAGCCTGGCCTGCGCGTCTGCAAGATCTACAACGGCTACTGGTTCTTCGGCCGGCCGACGGTGGAGGAGCTGCGGCTCGACCTGCGAGCGGTGCTGCAGCGTTGCCGCCCTGATTGGGACATCAGCAGCGCGGCGCAGCGAGCAGCCTGGGCGAAGGGTGACAAAGCGAATTTCTTTCCGTACGGAAAAACGCAGGCGCAGGTATTGGCCGAACCGGACTGATCCGCTCAGCCCGTCGTCGAACCGGCGGATCACGGACCATTGGAGGAATCATGAGTACTGCAACCATCTCTGCGACCCGTCGCGAACCGGAACTGCTCGGTCAAACCGTCGTCGTCATTGGCGGTAGCTCCGGCATTGGGCTGGAAACGGCCCGGCGAGCACGCGCCGAGGGAGCCAACCTGATCCTCACCGGCCGGAGTCCCGAGCGCCTGCAGCAAGCTGCGCTGGAACTCGAAGCGCGCAGTACCGCCGTCTTCGATGCCACGGACGCTGCTCCGGTCGAGCGGTTCTTCCGGGACCTGCCGGCCCCGATCGACCACGTGATGGTCACGGCTCGCCGGCCGCACTACGGGCGTCTGATCGACATGGACCCGGCGCAGGTGCGCCGCGCTCTCGACGAGCATCTCATGCTCGCCGTCCAGGTCGCCCGCGCCGCCGCCGGCAAGGTGAGGTCTGGAGGGACGCTGCTCTTCATGGGCGGCACCGGCGGCCGGCGCCCGGCGATCGGTCTTGGGATCGTATCGACGGTCACCGCGGCACTCCCGGCCCTCACGGCCGCCCTGGCGCTCGAGCTCGCGCCGATCCGCGTCAACCTCATCGCCGCCGGGTTCGTCGACACACCGCTATCGGCAGCGCTCCTCGGCGATGCGCTCGAAACCCGACGCAATCAGCTCCGCGCCACGCTTCCCATCCAGCGCGTTGTCGGACCGGCCGACGTCGCCGCGCTCGCCGTGCACATCATGGCCAACACAGCCCTCACGGGCGCGACCTACGACGTCGACGGCGGTCAGCAGCTCGTCGCCGGCTAAGGGAGGAGGCGAGCATGCGCAACATGGGTCGCAAGTCGAAAGCGCGACCTCCGTTTCGCGAGTCTCCTCGTGGACCGACTTCAAATTCGGCGGCGGGAACCGCGCCGGGTCGCACCTAGCCCTCGACCCGAGCCTTCACCCGGGGCGTGAGCGGGGCCTGCGTCGAGATGCGACGAACTCGACCGCTGCCCCTTCCAGCAAGCGAGGGTTCGATTCGGTTTGACCGCGCTTACGCTGCTGCCTTTGCGGCACTCTTGAGGAACTTCAACAGGTCCCCATTCACTTGATCCTGAAGCGTCGCAGTGAGGCCATGCGGTGCGCCCGGATAGTAGATTTCTTTCGCTCCCTTGATCAGGCGCGCCGATTTCTTCGCGGAATCCTTCACCGGAACGATTTGATCGTCTTCTCCGTGCATGACCAGGGTCGGAATGTCGAACTTTTTGAGGTCCTCGGTGAAATCGGTTTCAGAAAAGGCCTTGACGCTTTCGTATGCGCCCTGGGCGCCGGCCTGCATGCTCCAGAGCCAGAACTGATCCAGGGTCCCGTGTGAGACCTTCGCCCCAGGCCTGTTCGCTCCGTAGAACTGTACCGCGAGATCCTTGTAGAACTGCGAACGGTCATTGGCCACGCCTGAGCGGATTTGATCGAACACCTCCATCGGCAGGCCTTCCGGATTCGTCGCAGACTGCAACATGATCGGCGGCACGGCGGCGATGAGGACCGCCCTGGCAACACGTGTGGTTCCGTGGCGTGCGATGTAGCGGGCGACTTCGCCGCCACCGGTGGAGTGGCCCACAAGTGTGGCGTCTCTCAGATCGAGAGCCTCGATCACGGCCGCAAGATCGTCGGCGTACCCGTTCATATCATTTCCCGAAGAGGGCTGGCTCGACCGGCCGTGGCCGCGCCGATCGTGTGCCACGACGCGGAAGCCGTTCTGGGCCAGGAACAGCATTTGGCCATCCCACGCGTCGGCGTTCAGCGGCCACCCGTGCGAGAAGGTCACGACGGGCCCAGTCCCCCAGTCCTTGTAGTAAAGGGTTGTACCGTCTTTCGTCGTAATCGTGCTCATGTGCGTACCTCCCAAATGAGCTGTGTGCGACGTGGAGGTCGTGGTCCAGCGAGCGTTCGGCCGGCCCAGGCTCAATAAGCCGAAGCAGCCATCAGAAGCACCAATTCAGCTCGGAACATCGCGGCGAGCGAGACTGGATATCTGCCGTGCGCGTGACCTCGGGGACGTTGTCGTGTGACTTATGCCTCGAGTCACACAGTTTCGTTGGTATCAGTTGGCAGTGACTGCCTACACGCAATGATGGTTTCGTCTGATGCGTGTTCGCG
>JBPYEE010000021.1:0-4349 GCA_051985095.1 Vicinamibacterales bacterium
CTGAGTCCCGCACGCGTGTACGCGAGGGTGAACTTGGCTGATTCCGCCGCGAGCACCAGATCGGCGAAGAGGCACAGGCTCATGCCGGCGCCGCCCGCCGCGCCGTTCACCGCGACCACGACCGGCGCGTCCATGCGCACGAAACGCGAGATCGCCGCGTGCAGGTACAGCGCGACCTCCTTGAGATGACCGGACAGGCGATCCTTCTGCTCGGCGAAGCTCTTCAGATCGCCGCCGCCGGAGAACATCCTGCCCGCACCGGTAATGATGACGGCACGTACCGCCGGGTCCTCGCTCGCCCGAATCGACGCGTGCATCAGTTCGAACGTCATCTGGAGGTTGAGCGCATTTGCCGCATCAGGACGGTTCAAGGTAATGCGGGCGACGTGGTCTTTCACCTCGTAGAGCAGGGTCTTCATAGGTGTTTCGATCACGGCTCCCTCGTCGACACCGTTCATTCCCACCTCCTGTTCCGCCGTGATTGTCTTGGCGGACGGTCCATGAATATCGGCGAGCGGCCTGAGTCGGATCGAATTCCTACGCCCCCACAGGCCGACAGTAGTTCGATGTTGCCCCGAAAATGAAGAAATGGGCGCAAAAGTGGGGCAGCAGTGTGGCGCTGCCACTGGCTGTGTCGTCCGCTCACCCATATAGCAGAAGGTCGCAGTCCACGGCGCAGCGGCCACCAGGATCTTCGCGAACCCCCTTCGGGTCGACTTGTTGTCGGATTTCGGATGTTCGGAGCAACGAGCTCCCTCGAAGAAGCTCAAGATGCACTGACCCTGTCGAAGCACAGAGTACGAAAGACTCTATTCTCAACGGCTGAATCGGATTGCGTTAACTCCACAAGCTCAGCCTGAACTTGCTCGCATGTTGTCGGTTCCAGTTACCCAAAGCTCAGCATTTAGATGGCAGCGCTGCGCGAACACGATCTCAGATCTTCGCTCAAAGTCCGCCCGGATCGAGTTTTTGCGGATCACGAGTCAGCGCTGGCGTTCGTTGACCACAGGTTCCCCTTTCACGACGCCTTCCCAGCACCTGCGCGTCTTGAACGTGAACGTCGTGCTGTAACTGCCGTTCGCGCTGGCCGTGGCCGCCTAGGCCGTGCGTGCGCCACAATATGTGCGTGATCGGCGCCGAACGGCTCCTCCGCGCGTTGGCGCTGACTCTTTCGGCCGTTACGGTGTCGTGCGGTAGCGGGCCGACCGCGCCCTCCGTGGGCGGCCGGTCAATTATGGTCAATGGCATCAGTCGCACATACACCCTGCATGTGCCCGTCGGATTTCAACCGCGTGTAGGCGCCCTGATCATCGCGCTGCACGGGGCCGGTGACAGCGGACCTTCCTTCGAGCGAAGCTCGGGGTTGAGCGCCAAAGCTGATCAAACCGGAGTTGCCGTCGTCTATCCGGACGGGGCTTTCAACCCGCGTCTCAACGCGACCGACTGGCAGTACTTTGGGAACGACTTCACCGACGATGTCAGCTTCGTTCGCCGGCTGATCGCCACAGTGGGTCGGGAGATTCAATCCGATCCCAATCGAATCTACATCACTGGTTTTTCTGATGGCGGAAGGTTGGCTCATCGTGCCGGCGTAGAGCTGGCCGATCTGATCGCCGCGATTGCTGATGTCGGCGGATCGCTCGATCAGGGGCTGGCCAACGTTCCGCCGACACGTGGGCCAGTCTCGGTCCTGATGCTTCACGGCGATCTGGACGCCTATTGTGGCGGGCCGCTTGATGCGTCACAGGATCAAACCTTCGACTATTGGGCTACGGGCACAGGTGACAACTGCGCCAACGTCACGCCAGCGGCAACCTTATGCGACGGTCAAGGTAACAGCTCGGAGGTAGTCGACAAGAGTGGTGAAAATTGCGGCGCTGGGACTGCGGTGCGGTTCTACAGGTTGATGGGGGGCCGACATGCGTGGTACGGGACACCGTTGAACGTGCCCGGGCAAGTGCCATTCAACCCAGATCTGAATGCTACAACCGGCGTGACGACGAATGACATCATTTGGAATTTCTTTGCCGGTCACCCCAAGCGCTGAAGAACGATCTTAGCTTTTGCGCGTTTGGTTCTGTAATCGCGGCCAGAGTGCGATCTCGTGGCTGGTGAGCGGCCCGAGCGAGGCCATGGATCGCTTCGCCCGGATCCAATGTCGTCGCGGGCGGGCGGCCGTTTAATGGCGCGTGCGTCGCCCGTCCCAGATGAAGCAGAACATGCTCACGAGAATGAGCACCAAGACTGTGGCTTCAGCCGCGTGGGCCCACGACCGAGAACCAGATTTCAGCGTCGTCGCCACGAGCAGGCACAAGAGGACAACCCATTCAATAGGCTTCCGATTGAAACGCATGGTTCGCCCCTTCTGGCCGCTACTGTAGCGTGTGCTTTGTGATTTCGAAACGCCCACCAACGTGCCATGGCCGTCTCGATTCGGGCGGATTATCAGGCGGAAGGGACTCCGTGGCACCGAGGGATTTCGAAACGCCCGATGCCGGTGGACGAGTGACGGGCTAACGCCGAGCACCTTCGCGGCGGCTCGGACCGACGGATGGTCCGTTCGTGTGACCACCTCCGCGTCTAGACTGGCCCGCGGACACCCCAGGCGTCCGCCGGGGCTGCGAACACGAGAGAGAGGCCAGCCTTGACGCGTTCCGTGATTCTGGCGCGCTCAAATTCGGCCAGCGTGGGCAGGATGTGGAGTTGCAGCTTGCCGGCCGGCGTCGTGCAGTGTCGATCCCCTCGCCGAGTGAGACGAAGGCGACGCCGACAAATTGGAGTTCCTCGAGCAGCCGACAGCGATCGAGGCGCCAGGACGCGAGCACGTCGAAGCGACGGCGTCGCGCATCGGCCACCAGTACGTCACAGCCTCTCTGGCGGCCCTGCCGGGCCTTGCGGTGGCGTTTGGTCGACCGGCCACGAATGCCCAGCGATCATCGAGTCGTCGCGACGCCGATTTTGAGCGGGTTGCACCACGAATACGGTCTCGAGGCGGCCGCGTGAGCGGCGTTATCAAAGATATTTGCGGAGCGCAGCTATGGTGGTTGACCCAGACCACGAGGATCGTGCCGACGCTAAGGACAAACGCGACGTAGGAGGGCCACAAATCAGCGAGCGCCCGCCAGAGCTCACCGAGCGGCGCGTGTATGTCAACCGACGGTACACGAATCTCCAATACCAGGAGCGTCGATGCGATGGCGATGACGCCATCGCTAAACGCTTTCGACTCTAGGCAAGCTACTCGCGTTTGACATACGGCCCTTTCCGCGTCAACGGCTCAAACGAATCCGACTCATGAAAATTGGCGTCGATCGATTCGAGCATGCCCCGGCCGATCCGACTCCGACCTGTCTCGTTGATTGGTCCAGGAGTTCTTGGAAGAACGATGGCGTCTTAGCGATAGGAAGCCTTATCGGTGACTTTGGCTGTCGACCGACAGGTCTGGGATCGCCGGCTTGCTCAGCTCTGGTCTCCACCGCCGTGGGTTTGCCGGCAGACCTTGCAATACGTCGGCGGCTGGGCGTTGTCTACGTGATGCCGCACCGGTTTGAACGTCTTGGTGTAGGCAAACACCGCAGCGAGGTCCTCGTCCGTCATCCCGCGGTAGGAATGCCACGGCATAATCTGATTGAGTTTCCGTGCTTTCACGGAGCCGCTCCGAAGAACCTCGACAAACAGCGCCTCGTCGTAGTACGGAATCCCCGACGGGTCGGGCGTGAGGTTGGCGCTGGCCACGCGACCCCACGGTCCGTCCAGGATAAAACCTCCAGCGAAGTCCATCTCCGGCAGGGGCTGGCCGTGTGCGTCCTGCGGCGTGTGGCAATCCGAGCATCCCGCAATCGTCACGAGGTATTTCCCGCGCTTTTCCGGCGTTGAAACATCGGGGTCCGGCACTGGTGCGTCCAGGGGTCGGGGGGCGTCGCGGATCAGGTATCGCACCGGAAAGATCAGCGCGGTCGTCGGCCGCGACTTGCGCACCTGCGGAAGGGACCGCAGATACACGATGATCGACGCCAAATCTTCATCCGACAACGCGCGGAGGCCAAGGTAGGGCATGAGCGGAAACAGTGCCCGCCCATCGTGTCCGATGCCTTCGCGGATGGCGCGTGCCAGTTGGTCGTCGCTCCAATTCCCCGCGCCCGTTTCCGGATCCGGAGTGATATTCGGCGCGTACACATCTCCAGGTAGACCCTTGAGGATATTCATGTCCTGCCCCGCGCCCAGTGTGTTCGGCAGGACAGGGGCATCGTGCGCTGCCCAATCGTGCTCTGAGTGGCAAGTCATGCAGTCACTCACGTTTTGAACCAGGTATGCGCCCCGCGCCAGACGCGCCAGCGTGCTCTCGAACT
>JBPYEE010000022.1:0-4610 GCA_051985095.1 Vicinamibacterales bacterium
CTCATCGCACCCACGACAGCGGTGATTGGAACAGGTCCGATCGAAAGCCGTGAGCGCCTCGGCGGCCTGCTCAAGTTCTACGACCGCGAGGCCGCGTAACTCCGTGGGCCGAGGTTTTCGCACGCGACGGGGACGCATCGATCGACGGACGCGTCGGTCGAGGTGCAGCGCGCTGTTGACATCGACGCGTAACGCGCGTGCACCGGGCATCACTCTTGTGTGAGGTCCCTTATGCGGTGGACTTCTTCACAGGAAACGCCTCCAGCACGTGTTCCACGTCGTCCATATCGTTGAACACCGACACCGAGATCCGAATGTGGTTCCAGCGTGTCGTGATCCGCACATTCGCGGCCGTGAAGGCAGGCGCCAGCCGATCGGCCTTCTCCGCGACCACCGTGACGATCGGCGAGCGTGCGTCGCGCGGGGTCAGCAGCGGGTAGCCGCGGCGGGGCAGCTCCTCCTTGAGACGCTCGGTGAGCCGCTGCGCGTGCGCCTGAATATGCTGGACGCCGATGTTCGTGATGTACGGGAGTGAGTACTCGAGACCCGCGAGCGTGACGATGTTCGGCTCGTACGCCATGGAGAACATGCCCTCGGTGCCCGGCCGCTGCGTATAACCGTCAACGATCTCGCTGCCCGGGCTGTCGAACGGATACATGTGCGTCGTTGGGAGCGGCGTGGATTCCTGCTGCCAGTGGTAGAACGGCGGGTGCATCTGCGCCAGCGACGACCGGCGCACGTACAGAAACGCGGTACCGGCCGACATGAGCCACTTGTATGTTGCACAGCAGGCTGCATCGACGCCCCAGTCCTTGACATTGACCGGCACGTTACCCGCCGCCTGGATGATGTCTGCGTACACCATCGCACCCTTCACGTGCGCCGCCTCGCAGACGCGTTTGATGTCGTGCTCGAACCCGTTCACCATCGCGGTCGCCGAGACCGCCACGAGGCGTGTCTTGCCTTTGACAATCGCCCGGTCCAAATCCTCGAACGGAATCCGGCCGTCCTTCATCTTCACCCACGTGACCTCGAGACCCCGCTTCGTCATATCCGTGTACATCATCTGGGACCCGACGAAATGGAGATGGTCGCTTACGACGTGGGCACCTCTTTCGGGGAGGCCAAGCGCCGCCGCGACGAACGACTCGCCGATCTGCGTGCTCGGAACGAGTGCGATCTCGTCGACGTCGGCATTGATCAGTTTCGCGAAGTTCTCGCGGATTCGTTTTTCGCTGGGCCGGAACCCGTCTGATTCGCCGAGTTCGGCGGCTGCGGCCTTCTTGATCAGGGCCATCGAGCCGGCGCTCCTGGGGTGCGAGCCGGCCGAATTGAGGTAGGTGCCCTTCACCGATGCGAACGACGCCTTGTCTGGCAGCGCCGGCGGCGTGCCGACGGTCACCGGCACCGGGCTGGGAGTGTCTGCACGGACGCCGCCAGGCGCCTGCGCGGTGGCAGCCGCGATCGCCTTGAGCTGAAACGGCGCTACTCCCGCCGTCAGCATCCACTCTCTGCGGGTAAAACTCATACCTACCTCCCCTTACGGATGCCGCGCTGCTTCGTTGCTGGAACAACGTAGCACGTGTCGTCGTCGCGAGGCGAGCGATTACGCCGGGGACCGTAAGCATTCTCTAGGTTGGCGGCGGTCGCATTTTGCCGCGCACCGCTGGAGAGTTCCGACCGTTCCGCGTTCATTTTTGTCGGATGCGGACGCGGTATCTGGCTGTCTCCAGGGAGCGGCTTGCTTTCAGAGAATGCTGCCGCTGCGAGCGCGAACGGCAAGGCTCAGCTTCGCGCTATCCTCGACGCTCCACAGTACCTCGCTGCACGGCGCGGCGCCGACATCTCCAGTCGCCGGGAAACGTGCGCGAGCGACACGTGGCAAGTTCAACAGGAGTGAGATTTCGATCAATTGGATGATGACGCCCACGCTCGGCCTTTATCAAAATCATCTGTCCGTCGGGGAAACGGCGTTTCCAGCAAGCAGAGCGGCCGCATTTCCGACAATCATGCGCAGTACGACGGCGTTTTGGTGCTATAAGGTGACACCCGCAATCGTGTGGTTTCGCCGTGCAGATACTCGCGGGCCACACCATTTCGATTGCCATTCTTTTGGCGGAGGCGACATGGAGCGGTTCCGGGTTGTATACCTAGCCGTACTCGCGTTGTTAACGGTGACTGCAACATACGCGCTCGCGCAGTCGTTTCAAGGAGGGATTCGAGGCGCGGCGCGCGATGCGAGCGGCGCCGTGCTGCCGGGCGTGCCGCTCACCCTGAAGAATGAAGCTACCAACGTTGCGCGATCAACGGTGACCAACGAAGTGGGGGAATACGTCTTCCCTGCGGTCACGCCAGGCACTTATACGCTGACCGCCGCTCTGCAAGGGTTTAAGACGTTCGATCGCCGGGGCATTACGGTGGGGACGCAAACATTTCTCACAGTCGACTTCGTGATGGAGACCGGCGCCATCGCTGAGGAGGTCGTGGTGACTGGGGCGGCGCCGTTGCTCGAAACGGCCAACGCGTCGACAGGCGGGGACATTGATAAGGCGACGTTGGAATCGCTGCCGTCGCAGAACCGCAACGGGTTTCTCATGGCGGTCGAACTTCCGACAGTTGTCTCGAGCGGCGATGCCAGCTATAACCGCATGCAGGATCAGGGCGGCGCGTCGTCGATCTCCCTCGGTGGCGGCGCCGTGCGGGCCAACAACTATTTGTTGGACGGTGTCTCATTTGCGGGACTGGACAATCGGCCGACGATGTTCCCGAGCATGGAAGCCCTCGAAGACATCAAGGTCCAGGTCCACACCTACGACGCCGAGATGGGACGAACAGGCGGCGGGGTGTTTAACGCGACGTTGCGATCCGGTTCGAATCAATGGCGCGGCAGTGGGTTCGTCCTGACGCGTCCGAACTGGGGGATCGCGAACACGTATTTCGCCAGCCTCGCGGGTTTGCCGAAACCATCCGGTCAATACTACTGGGACGGCGGCGGCTCGGCCGGTGGTCCGCTTGTCGCCTCACGGACATTTGTCTGGGTATCGACCGAGGACTACCGATATAACACCACGTCGACCGGTTCGCTCATTTTCCCGACCGACTTGGAGCGCCAAGGGAATTTCTCTCAAACGTACGACCGCAACGGCAATCTCGTCGTGATCTATGACCCGCTGAAAACCGTTCCGAACCCGAATGGGCCCGGTGTCGTACGGGTGCCTTTCCAAGGCAACATTATTCCTCCAGACCGACTGAGCCAGGCCGCGCTGGCCATCGCGAAGTTACTGCCCGAACCTGATGTTCAGACGAGCGGAGCCAACGGCGTCGCGAACTATCATCGGACGGCCTCACTACTCTCCAAGGCGTATCAATCCACGGCGAAGCTCGACCACAAGGTGACCGACAACATCACCGTCTCGGGTAGTTTCGTGTACCAAAACACCGCGGAGCCCGCGGCCATGTACTGGACCCAAAATACATTTGCCGATCCGAATCAGTACGTGCTGTCGCGTATCATCAAGCAGGTCGGGCTCAATAACACCGTCGTGTTGAACAACACGACGGTGTTAACGACTCGCTTCGGCTACTACCACTACCCCGAGGTCAGCACGGCTCCCAGCGCGGGCATGAATCTGGCGACCTCGGGATTTCCAGCCTCGTTCATCAGCGACGTGGCCGCGCCGAAAATGCCGAACGGTCTCATCTCCGGGTACGGCGAAATCGGTGGCGGGATGTTCAACCGAACCTTCGGGGATCCTGCGTCCTCGTCGAACACATGGCATTCTTTGAGCGTCAATGGAACGGTCACCAAGCTGATCGGACGGCATACTGTCAAGGTGGGCGGTGATTTCAGCAACATCGGCTTGGATTCGTTTTCGCCCGGCCAGACGAGCGGGACCTTCTTTTTCGATTCGCAGTACACGCAGGGTCCAAATCCGCTCGTGGGTACTTCGAACGGGGGCAACGCGTTTGCCAGCTTCTTGCTTGGCTACCCGTCACAAAACTCCACGACGGTGAGCACGATTCCGATCGCGACGCCGGTGGACGTCTTTGTGCACTATTTCGCGGGCTACGTGCAGGATGATTTTCGGGCCACGCCGCGGCTGACCCTCAACCTCGGGCTCCGATACGAGTACGAAAGCGGCCTGCAGGAAACGAACAATCGGTTCACTGTAGCCTTCGATCAGACAGCGGTCAATCCGCTGTCCGCGCTGACTGGATTGAACCTGTTGGGCGGGCTCGTGTATGCGGGCCAGAACGGTGCCCCAACGTATCAGGGCAACCCATCGAAGACGAAGTTTGCACCGCGTGTTGGAATTGTGTGGTCGCCGTCTGAATCCACCGTGCTGCGGACGGGATATGGTTTGTTTTATGCGCCATGGAATTATCAGTCGCCGAACGGCGTGAACTACGGACAAATCGGGTACACCGCGACGACGTCGCTCAATCCGGGGAATGCGACCGTTCCGCAGACGACGGCCAACGGGATTGGTATCTTGGACCATCCGTTTCCCACTGGCCTGCTGCAACCCGTCGGAAACACGCTGGGCCTGTTGACCGGCGTCGGGTCCAACATCGATTTTGTATCGCAGGACCGGCAATCGCCGCGCATT